>CAZKCY010000001.1:0-12620 GCA_964551155.1 uncultured Marinimicrobium sp.
TCCATGTTGCAGACGGTCCTGAAGAAAGCTCCCCAAACCCTTCTGACCGTCTGGCGCTTCGTAGCAAAGACCAAAAGCCCGTTCTAAAGAAGCTTTTCAGTGCTTAGTGGCACCGACTGGACCGTAGGCGTTGGGTAAGGGGCTCGGCGACCGTCTCCAGCAGGGATGCTGGAGTCGAGCCCCCATGGATGGGTTCACGGCGTGTCTCCGAGTGCCTTACCCAACGACTGCCCCAAAAGCCTGAAAAGAAGTACGAGGCTGCAGCGTGCTGTTTCTTAATCCTACGAAGATCGCCAAAGCCTACCCAGAACTACTTAAATGCCTAGGATCAGAACATACACTGAGCACGTTTCAAAAAACGTTCTATAAAGGATGCTCAGGATTAATCATCTGCCGGTCAGTATCCACCGCCGCTGAATCCAAACTCACGCCCAGAGCATTCTGCTCTTCACGACGAAACACAATCAAATGATCCGCCTCAATGCGAATACCCACATGATCGCCAATTTGGTAGTCGTGGTGACTGGGAAACGCCGACTGAATGATACTGCCGGTAGGTAGCTGAAGTGTGTACAAAGTCGCCGTACCGGCAAACACCTTGGCCACCACCTCCGCTTTCTTATCGCTGCTGTCATCGTGAATAACATCATCGGGGCGCAGCAGAACATCCACTGGCGTGTTGTCCAGCCACTCGTAACAACGGTTGCCCTCAATTTCTCCCAGCTCCGTCATCACCCGGCTGCGTTCCTTGATATAGCCAGTCAGGAAAACTCCCTGGCCAATAAAATTAGCCACAAACCGGGTGGCGGGTTCGTGGTACAGATTAAACGGTGTGTCCCACTGCTGAATCAGGCCCTGGTTCACCACGCCAATCTTATCGGCCACCGCAAAAGCCTCGGCCTGATCGTGGGTCACCATTATCGCGGTAATGCCGCGTGCCTTTAAAATACTGCGCACTTCCAGCGCCAAAGCGCGGCGCAATTCCACATCCAGGCTCGAGAAAGGCTCGTCCATTAGCAGCAGCGACGGTTCGGGCGCCAGGGCGCGGGCAAGAGCGATGCGCTGTTGCTGACCGCCGGAAAGTTCGTGCGGATAGCGGTGCCCCAGGCCATCGAGTTTGACCAGAGAGAGCAGCTCTTCACAGATGCGCTCTTTGGTGCGCCGATCTTTCCCTTTCAGGCCGAAAGTAAGATTGTCGCAAACGTTCAGATGCGGGAAGAGGGCGTAGTCCTGAAACACCATTCCGACCCGGCGCAACTCGGGCGGCAATGACTGCTTGGGAGAGGCGATGGTTTTGCCGCGCAGTTCAATTGAACCTGAGGAGGGTTGAATAAAGCCGGCTATGGCGCGCAGCACCGTGGTTTTTCCGCAGCCGCTGGGCCCCAACAGACAGGCAATGTCGCCTTCATTTAGAGCGAAGGAAAAGTCCTCCACCACCGTCTCGCCGTCGTAGCGGCAGCTGATGGCGTTGACGTCCAGAAGCGCGGCCATGAATTAAGCGCGGCTGTGGTTGAACAGAAATTCGACCAGGGCTTTTTGGGCGTGCAGGCGATTTTCCGCTTCTTCCCAAACCACAGAGTCGGGGGCATCGAGCAGCTCGGCGCTGACTTCTTTGCCGCGGTAGGCTGGCAAGCAGTGCATGAACAATGCGTCGCTGTGCGCGTGGCTCATCAGTTCGGCATTTACCTGATAACCTTCAAAGGCGCGTTCGCGCAGTTTCTTTTCCTCTTCCTGGCCCATAGAGGCCCAGGTATCGGTCACCACCAAATCGGCATCGGTAACCGCTTGTTTCGGCGTTTTACACAATTTGATGCGATCGCCCGCTGATTCAACGATATCCTGGCGCGGTTCAAAACCGGGCGGGCAGACAATGCGCAGTTCGAAGTCCCATTGCTGAGCGGCGTTGATGTAGGACTGACACATATTGTTGCCATCGCCCACCCAGGCCACGCTCTTGCCGGCAATGGAGCCGCGTTTCTCGACAAAGGTCTGCATGTCGGCGAGCAGCTGGCAGGGGTGGTAGTCGTCGGTCAGGGCATTGATCACCGGAACCCGCGAGTATTCGGCAAAACGCTCCACCGTGCTGTGAGCAAAGGTGCGAATCATCACCATGTCCACCATGCGCGACAAAACCCGGGCCGAGTCTTCCACCGGTTCACCGCGGCCGAGCTGGGTGTCGCGCGCCGATAAAAACATCGCATGGCCGCCCATTTGCGCCATGCCGGCTTCAAAGGAAACCCGGGTGCGGGTGGAGGATTTCTCAAAAATCATGCCCAGCACTTTGTTGTCAAACAGCGCGGGCGATTTACCCTGAGCCTGAATCGCTTTGAGTTCAATCGCGCGCTCAATCAGCGTGTGCAGCTCCGCAGGGGATAAATCCATCAGCGTCAGGAAATGTCTCGGTTTGCTCTGTGCCATAACGGCGTCTCTTTATTTGGGCCGGTGTTGATTGGGAATTAATTGTTTTGGAAATCGCGAATCAACGCCACAACATCCTCGACCAGCTGCTCGGCTTCGGCATCGGTAAGAATAAACGTGGGCAACAGCCGAATGGTGTTGCCGGCGGTGACATTGATCAGCAGGCCTTTGGCGCGGGCCAGGGGCACCAGGTCCGCGCAGGGCCGATCCAGTTCAATACCCAGCATCAGGCCTTTGCCGCGCACTTCGACGACTTTAGGCTCATCGGTCAAAGCCTGCTGGAAAGCTCGAAGCAACAGCTCGCCCAATTTGCCTGCGCGCTCGATAAGATTTTCGGCCATCAGGGTTTCGATAACCGCTATGCCAGCGCTGCAGGCCAGGGGGTTGCCGCCAAAGGTGGAACCGTGGCTGCCGGGCTGAAACACCTGGGTGGCGGGGCCTTGTACCAGGCAGGCGCCAATGGGGGCGCCGTTGCCCAGGCCTTTGGCCGTTGTGACCACATCCGGCAGTATCCGGTTGTGCTGGTAGGCAAAGTAACGGCCGGTGCGGCCATTGCCGGTTTGAATCTCGTCGGTCATCAGCAACCAATGATTTTGATCGCACAAGTCGCGCAATTGGTTCAGGTAATCATCGGCGGGTACGCGCACGCCGCCTTCCCCCTGCACCGGCTCAACCAATATCGCCACTATATTGTCGTGCTGGCTCGCCAGTTCGCGAATCGCCGCCACATTGTTGTAGGGCACTCTAAGAAAGCCTTCCACCAAAGGCGCAAAGCCCTGTTGCACCTTGGTGTTGCCGGTGGCACTCAAGGTGGCGAGGGTGCGGCCGTGGAAGCTGTTTTCCATTACCACGACTTGAGGGTTTTTAATGCCTTTGTCGTTGCCGTATTTGCGCGCAAGTTTCAGCGCGGCCTCGTTGGCCTCGGCACCGGAGTTGGAGAAAAACACTTGCTCCATTCCCGCCTGTTCGCACAACAAATCACCCAGGCGTTGTTGCTCGGGAATGTTGTAGAGGTTGGAGACATGCAGCAACCGGCCGGCCTGTTCGGTCAGGGCCGCGGTAACCGCGGGGTGGGAGTAACCCAGGCCGCAAACGGCAATGCCGCTGATGGCATCGAGGTAGCTGTTGCCCTGATCATCCCACACACGGCTGCCTTCACCCTTGGTCAGGGTAAGGGTGCGGGTACCGTAAGTGTTCATCAATCTGGTCATTCAAAGGCTCCAAAAGAAAAACCGCCCAGCGCCCGTTGCAATAACAGGCTCAAAACTTCAGTGAGGGCGGGGATAAACCAGGGAATCCGAAACAAAAACAGGCAGCCTCAGCCGCCCGTAAATTCGCAAAGAGCAATAGTATAAGCAAACGCAGTGCAAGGCAAATAGCGGCTTTGGGGCTCGCCCATGACTTTTGCCGGGTCAGCCATTACACTGACTATCTAAGGTTGTTTAAGGAAGGAACATTCAAGGAGGAATCAGCATGAGCGTTATTGCAACCTCAGTTTGGCGGGCTGTTTTGCTGTTGTGGCTGGCCAATCCATTTCTGGCCCAGGCCGAGCCGGATCTGTTGCTGGCCAAAAGCTATTCCGAGGGCGTTGAACTTTCGGATTACTGGGTCAGCGAGAAACTCGATGGTGTGCGCGCCTACTGGGATGGCCAACGGCTGATCAGTCGCGGCGGAAACCGGATTCACGCGCCCGAGTGGTTTACGCGCGAATTTCCCGCCGAGCCTATGGACGGTGAGCTTTGGATGGGGCGCGGGCGCTTCGCCGAAGTCTCGGCGGCGGCGCGCCGCCAGCAACCCAATACAGTTGAGTGGCGTCAGATAAAATTGATGGTGTTTGACCTGCCGGCCGATGATCGGATTTTTGATCGCCGCTTAGCAGCGATGCGAAAGCTGATCGAAGCAGCCAATTCGCCTTATCTGGCGGTGATCGAACAATACCGGCTGGTTGACCATCGGGCGCTGATGAAGGAGCTGGACCGGGTGGTGGCTCAGGGCGGCGAGGGTTTGATGTTGCATCGCGGCGGCTCATTATATGTCAGCGGACGATCGGATGATTTGCTCAAAGTAAAGCGCTACGAGGATGCCGAAGCGGTGGTGATCGCGCATCTGCCGGGCCAGGGTAAATACCGCGGCCACCTTGGGGCTTTATTGGTGCGCACGCCAGACGGCCGCGAATTCAAATTGGGTAGCGGTTTTTCCGATCTCGAGCGGGCCGATCCGCCACCCATAGGAGCGCTGGTCACCTACAAATATTATGGCTTGACCAGTAAGGGCTTGCCACGCTTTGCGAGTTTTATGCGTATACGGGACTTGCCGAATCTCAGTCGAACGCAGCCAGAGCAGAACCTGATGACTGAGTGAGCTTTTTGCTCCACTAACGATTAACCATTTATCTATAGGCATTATTAAGCAGTTATGCGAAAAACAACGTTATTTATCGGTACTTTTTTGAGCGCCGCCTCGGCACTTTCTTTGACATTGTCTTTATCAGCACAAGCCGAAGTGCTGGAAACTCTGGTGGTAACCGGCGAGCGGCCCGAGAGCGAGATACAGCCGCCGGTGGGCCAGGTGGGTATAGACATAGAAGACCAGCAGCCGGGCATGCGCATCGACAGCGCCGAGCTGTTGCAGGGGCTGCCCGGCGTTCAGGCCGACAGCCGCTCCAATTACACCCAGGACACACGGGTAACGCTGCGCGGTTTTGGCGCCCGCTCGGCCTTCGGCGTCAGGGGTATAGATCTGCGCCTGGACGGTATTCCACTTAGCACTCCCGATGGTCAGGGTCAGCTGTCCAGCATTATGCTTGATGAAGTCGATTCGGTGCAGGTATTGCGCGGCCCCTTGGCGGCGCTCTACGGCAACGGTGCCGGTGGTGTGATCAGCCTGGAAACCTCAGTTCCAGTGGAGAATCGTTTGACCGCCCGATTGCTGGCAGGAGAGGGCGACCGCCAGCGCCAGGCCTTTACCGGTGAGTGGCGCCAAGGTCAGCTGGGCGCGCGCCTGCAAGGTTCTCGCTTTGAGAGCGACGGTGAACGTCCCCACGCCGAGGCGGAGCGCCGTCATGCCGGCGGCCAGGTCTACTACAGCGCCGATTCGGGGGTTGAAACCACGGTACGTTTGGATACCAGTCACGATCCGCTGTTGCTCGATCCTTTGGGTTTGAGTCCCGAACAGTGGCGCGAAGATCCCAAAGCCGGCAATCCGCGCGCCGAAACTTTTGGGGCCCGGAAAAAAATTCGTCACCGCCAGGCCTCTTTGCGCAGCCGCCAGGCTCAGGGCGAGCATCGCTGGGAGCTGGCGCTCTGGCGCGGTCAGCGAGAAGTGGACCAATGGCTGCCCTTTGGCGGCGAAGATATCACTAGCTCGGGCGCAGTAATCGATTTAACCCGCGATTTTACCGGCGCGCGCGCGCTTTACAGTCACGATCTGAGCCTCTGGCAGACCCCGGCACAAATCAGTTTCGGCGCGACTCTGTCCGAGCAGGACGACCGCCGTCGGGGTTATGTCAATGATCTCGGCGAAACCGGCGAGCTGCGTCGGGATGAATTGGGCCAGGTGCGCAGCCGCGATTTGCACAGCTTGTTGGAATGGCAGCCGGCGCCGGGCTGGCAGCTGACTGGTGGCATTCGCCACAGCCATCTGGATTTTTCCGTCGATGACTATTTTATTGTGCCGTCTACGCAGACTTCCCCCGGCAACCCCGACGACAGCGGCGCCCGTGACTACGATTACTGGTCCGCGGCGCTGGGCGCCAGTTACCGAATCGACGCCTCCTGGGAAGTCTACGGCGGCACCGGGCGCGGGTTCGAAACCCCAACTCTGACTGAAATGGCTTATCGAAACGAGGGTTCCGGTCTGAATCTCGAGTTGGAAGCGGCGCGCAACAATCAGCACGAACTGGGGCTGCGTTACGGTCAGCGCGAGGATCTGTACTTGGATTTGAGTCTGTTCTGGATCGACAGTCAGGACGAGCTGGTCGTGGATCAGTCCGAGGGTGGCCGCACCACCTTTCGCAATGCCGGCTCCACCGAGCGCCAGGGCGTGGAGCTCAGCGGTGAGTGGAACCCAACGGCTGGCTGGTGGGCGCGCTACAGCCTGAGCTATCTCGATGCCGAATATACCCAAGGCCAATGGGCTGGCAATCGCCTGCCGGGAATCGCCGAAACCCAAGCCTACGCCCAACTGCGCTGGCAACCCTGGCTCGACCCCATGCTGGAGCTCGCCCTGGTGGCTAGCCACAGAGGCGAGGTCGCCACCGCCGACGACAATCAGACTTTCGCGCCCTCGGCCAACCTGCTGGATTTTACCCTGAGCAGCGAACGCAGTTTCGGTGCCTGGGAATTGGCGGGCTGGACCAAGCTGGCTAATTTGACGGATGAGAAATACGTCGGCTCGGTGATTGTCAATCAGGGCAGTGGCCGTTCCTTCGAGCCGGCGCCGGGTCGCAACCTCAGTGCCGGTTTGACCGTCGATTATCACTGGTAGCGCCAATGGCTGAGGCGTGCGACTTGCCTCGCGGCTGGCCCGGTTTACCGGAATTGCCGCTGACGCCTTACCGGGCTGAGTTTGAGCAGGCCTTGGACGCCAGCCCGGTGTTGCTGGAAGCCGAGCCAGGGGCGGGTAAGTCTACCCTGGCGCCGCTCTGGGCGCTGGCCCGGGCACCGGCTGGGCAGTCGGTCTGGCTGGTCCAGCCTCGAGTGCTGGCCGCGCGTTCGGTGGCTCGGCGCTTGGCTCAGCTGGTGGGAGATTCAGTCGGTCAAACTGTTGGTTATCAGGTGCCTTTTGATCAAAAGGCCGGCACTGAGACCCGCTTGCTGGTCATGACTCCGGGGATTTTATTGCAGCGCCTGCTCGCCGATCCAGGGCTCCAGGGCGTGGCTACGATTATTCTGGACGAAGTGCACGAGCGCAGTGTCAATCAGGACACCGCCTGGGCCTTGCTTCAGGAAGCTCAGATTCTGCGCGACGACTTGCAGCTGGTGTTGATGTCCGCCACGCCCGACCCGGGTCTGCAGTCGGCGGTCGCCAACAGAATTTCCGCGCCGGGGCGCTGTTTTCCGGTGACGGTCGACTATCTGCCGGCCCAGACTAACTCCGGTCGGGGCGAATTTTTGGAGCAGCATTTGTTGCGCGGCCTGGCGACAATTCCCGATTGGCAGAAGCGCACCGCTTTGGTATTTCTGCCCGGCTGGCGCGCCATTGAGCAGGCCGCCGGCGTTTTGCAGCGTGCCTACCCCGAGCAGCCGGTGTATCGCCTTCACAGCCGGGTCGACGATCAGGAGCAACAAAAGGCCCTGGATCCGGGCAGCGGGCCGCGCTTGATTCTGGCCACCAATATTGCCGAAACCTCGCTCACCATCGCCGATGTCACCCTGGTGGTGGATTCGGGCTTGGTGCGTCGGCCCGACTTCGAGCAGAAAACCGGTGTCAGCCGTCTGCAAACCCGCCATATCAGCCGGGCCAGCGCGGAACAGCGGCGCGGTCGGGCGGGGCGGTTGGCGCCGGGGCACTGCATTCGGCTCTGGTCGCGGGAGTTGGCGCTCGCTCCGGCGGAGCAGCCGGAAATTCGCGCCACCGACTTTCTACCGCTGGTGCTGCGGCTGGCCCACTGGGGCTCGCCGGTAAAGGATTTGCCCTGGCTGGAGCAGCCCAACCCTCAAGCTTATGCCGGCGCCCTGGAGCAGCTGAAGTACTGGCGCCTGGTGGACGATCAAGGCTCTATTACCCCCGCCGGCCGACAGGTGTCGGAGCTGGGTACCCATCCGCGTCTGGCGGCGTTGCTGCAAAGCCAGGGAGCTACTATCCCCGCACCGCTTCTCGATTTGGCCTTGGCGCTGCATTTTGACTGGGACAACAGCGATGATGGCAACTGGTTGCAATCGGCCGCGAGCGAGGCTCGCCGGAATGATCAGTGGCGCCAGCAGAGGCGTCGCTGGCTGCGCGTGCTAGCGGCGCAGGAGTCGGCCAACACTCAGCTCGATCCCAAAACTTTGGCCTGGGCTTTCAAAGACCGAATCGGATATCGGCAGGATTCCGGCCGATATAGACTCAACTCGGGTATCAGCATTGCGCCGGATACGGCGTTAAATGGCGACTGGGCGGTATTTGCGCGCCTAGCCCCCCAGGGCAAAGGCCATAAAGGTTCAGGCTTTGTTTTAAGTCTGGATGCTCAAGCCCAGCGGGCTTTAAGCCAACCAAAAACCGAGCTGATTTACGCCTCCGGTCGCTGGCAGAGGCGCGTGCAATGGCTTATGGGTGGTCGGCTCATCGCCGAGGACAGAGAGGCTGTGCCCGCCGACCAAATTGCGGGCGGATTACTGGCGTTGGTGGCAAGCCGGGGCCTGCACCACTGGTCTTGGGATAGCGCAGCCCAGCAGTTGCTGAACCGAGCTCGTCTGGCGGCTGAGTACCGCCTGAGTGACTTGCCCGACTTTTCGGATTCAGCGCTCGAAGCTTCGCTCGAGCAGTGGTTGGGCCCCTTTCTCACCCCGGAGAGCCGTCTGGAGCAACTTCCCTGGCGCGCCGCCCTGGAGCATCTTTTGGGGTACCAGCAGCTTGAGAAATTAAATCGCTGGTTGCCCGAGCGTATTGAATTGCCCAGTGGGCGGCTTGCGGCTCTGGAATATCCGGGTGAAGGGCTGCCGCGTTTAAGCGCCAAATTACAGGAGTTTTTTGGCTGCCAGCAAATAGCGCTGGCCGAGGGTAGAGTGCCGGTTCGCATTCATCTGGTCTCTCCCAACGGTAGCCCTCTGGCGATCACTTCGGACCTGGCCTCCTTCTGGCAGCAGGCCTATCCCGAGGTGCGCAAGCAGATGCGCGGGCGCTACCCCAAGCACCCCTGGCCCGAAGACCCGCTCTCCCATCCGGCTACTCAATTGACCAAAAAGCGCTTGAGCGAAAAAGCTAAAGGCGGGGGCTGAGTTTGGCTGGAGCACTGGTCTCAAGTCTGGTCTCAGATGCGCCGCTGAGTTAGAATGGCCAATACCTGAGCGGGCCACTGGGTTTTTCCCGGCGGCGCTTTCGACGAGTAATAAACGTTTGTGAACAAGAGGTAACAGCAGACCTATGGACACCATGGAAACCATTAAACAGCAGATCAGCGAAAACCCCGTCATTTTGTACATGAAGGGTTCGCCCAACGCGCCTCAGTGCGGTTTTTCCCAGCGCACCTCCCAGGCGGTAATGGCTTGCGGGCAGCGCTTTGCCTACGTCGATGTGCTCGCCAACCCGGATATTCGCAGCGAACTGCCCAAGTACGGCAACTGGCCAACCTTTCCTCAATTGTGGGTGAATGGCGAACTGATTGGCGGCTGCGACATCGTTATGGAAATGCATGAGAAAGGCGAGTTGAAGCCGCTTCTGGAAGAATCTGCGGTTAAGGAATAAGCCGCTGGTTGAAATCCTGCAGTTAACTTTTGCCGCGAAAATAGCCCCTGCCTAACGCAACCAGAAATAGCCGGCCAGGATGCCGGCCATGGCTATAGCACTAAAAATCATTAACGCCAGCCCCAGCTTTCGGTAGCGCGTGTCGCGCGCATCCGGTTCGGTTTGCTGGCGCAACTGGTACACGCGCCCGGCCAAGTTCCGAGATTTAATCAGCTTGGTGCGAGTTTCCAGTAACGTCTTCAGATCCTGATCGAGCACATACTGAGCGTTGGGATCCTCTACCTGCTTGCGAGCTGCCCTCAGGTTGGCCAGTTGCTGGTCAAGGTTGCGCAACTTGATGTCGATTTGTTCGGTGATGGTATCTATCTGCATAAAGCCCTCGCGCTAAGAGGCCAGAATACCAGAATGAGTCGCGCCTGTGCGTTTTTGAAGTTTGTTATACTGGTTCTATAACACCAGCGCTGCCGAATGGTACATCGCTGACTAGCTCAGCTTCCGGACAATTGGCCGAAGCCCCCATCCAGCCATCAGTTAGTCAGACATTTGTGCTAGTACTGGGCGAAGAGAAGGGCCAACTTGAGGAGAATCATTGATGTTGAGATTGTTTAATATTCGGGGCAACACCCTGCGTGATCAGCCCAGCGATGATAAAAACCTCAAGGATGCCTTGGACAGAGCAATTTGGGTCGATGCCCACGAACCCACTGAGGAAGAGCGCGAAGCACTCAACACTTTTTTGCGCGCCGAGTTACCCGAATCCGACGATGTGGAAGAAATCGAGTTTTCCGCGCGTTACTTTGTCGACGGCGCGGGCCTGCACGTCCACTCACTGTTTCTTTCCCCCGGCGACGGCCGCCACAGCACCGTCAGTGTGGCCTTTATTCTGCAGGACAAACGTTTGATCACCTTGCGCGACGGCGATCTGGCCGATTTTCGGCTGCTGCGCATGCGCGCCCGGCGCGGCCAGATCCAGGCCTCATCGCCCCAGGATCTGCTGATCACCATGTTCGAGCAGAAGGTCGAAAACCTCGCTGACGTTCTCGAGGACATTCACCGCAAGCTGGAAGATGTCAGCCATTTGGTGCTCGAAGACAATGACGCCGAGCTGGAAGATGCCATCGACAAGTTGGCCAAGTTGGAAGACAGTAACGGTAAAATCCGTTTGTGTTTGATGGATACTCAGCGCTCAATCTCTTTTTTGCAGCGCCATCTGCGCGAGCACTTTGAGCTTCAGGAAACCGCCCGGGAAATCAAACGCGACGTCGATACGCTGATGTCGCACACAGCGTTTTTGTTCGACAAAATCAACTTCCTGATGGACTCTACCCAAGGTTTTATCAGCATCGAACAGAGCCAGATCATCAAAACCTTTTCCATTGCCGCGGTGGTGTTTCTACCGCCTACTGTGGTGGCCAGCGTCTACGGTATGAACTTTGACTTTATGCCTGAACTGCACTGGAAGTACGGCTATGTTTGGGCGCTGTTTATCATGGTGATGGCAGGCATTGCGCCTTACTGGTACTTCAAGAGCAAAGACTGGCTGTAAGCCAGCCAGCGCCGCTATTGGCTCAACGCCCGATATTTTGACAGCCCTTTTTTGAGGATAAACAGTGTTCGACGCAGTATTGTTTGATTGTGATGGAGTCCTGGTGGATTCGGAAGTTTTGGCGACCCGGGCTCTGCACCGTTCGGTACAGCGCCTGGGCATGGATCTGACCGAGCGTGATGTCGACGAAATTTTTACCGGCCACAGTTGGCCCGATTGCGTGACTATGGTGGAAGCCCGCCTCGGCAACCCGATTCCCGATCTGCAGGCCTTCAAAGACGACAACCGAGACTACGCTCGGGATTTGATGCGCGCCGAGTTGACCACTATGGCGGGCATCGAATCGGTTTTGGAGCAGCTCCGGCTGCCTTTCGCGCTGGTCACCAATTCCCAGCGGGCCGAGCTTGAAGTAAAAATGAGCGTCACCGGCCTCGACCGCTTCTTTCCCCCTGAGCGGCGTTTTGATGCCGAGACCCTGGCGGTATCAAAACCCAACCCGGAAATCTATATGCGTGCCGCTCAAGCTCTGGGGCTGGATATACATCGCTGCCTGGTGATTGAAGACAGCTTGCCGGGCGTAACCGCAGCCAGCAATGCCGGCGCCACCGTCTGGGCCTATAGGCCTCACGTCTCGGAAGCTCAGTTGGAGGAGTTGGGAGTCAAACACCGTTTCTACGATTGGGCGGAATTCTCCGTTGCCGAAGTGCAAGCCCCGAGTCGGTAAGCGCTAGGTCAGTTTTAAATCCGCCGAAAAGATCCAACAGTGGTTTGGGTGCGTAATCCTCCAAAATTTTCACGAATTTAGGAGGTTGCTGCCATGGCCAAGACCGCTCTCGTGTTCGGCGCCAATAGCGCCATTGCTCAAGCAATGATCCCGCTGTTGAGAGACGATCAATATCGGGTGATTGGCGTGGCGCGCTCAATTTCTGAATCGCTCGGAACCGATGAGAGTATCGAGTGCGACTACAGCGAAACCCAGCTGGCTGAGGTAGCAGAAAGGCTCGGAAAAGCCGAGCAACCCATTGATTTGCTCCTTAGCTTTGTCGGCGTCTTGCACTGGCAGGATCGCATGCCGGAAAAAAAGCTGGCGGATTTAAACGCTGACCAATTGCGGGATTACTTTGCCATCAACACCATTGTGCCGGCATTGATCCTGAAAGTTTGCCTGCCTTTGATGAATCGCGCGGCGACCGGCCGCGCGGTAGTCTTGAGCGCTAAAATTGCCGGTACCAGTGACAATCGTTTGGGCGGCTGGTACGGCTACCGGGCC
>CAZKCY010000001.1:12630-22867 GCA_964551155.1 uncultured Marinimicrobium sp.
CCACGCCGACAGCGACCCCGCCGGCATCGACAACTGACCGTCCGTCTCGACGACTAACCGTCCGTCTCGACCACTGACCGCCCTTCTCGACGACTGACGATCCAGCAGGTCCGTCTCAGAACCCGAAGCCGGTCGGCACAAAGCCGAGCAGTGGTGTTGAGCGCTAAAATCGCCGGCACCAGCGACAACCGCTTGGGCGGCTGGTACGGCTACCGGGCCTCCAAGGCGGCGCTCAACAGTATTGTTAAGACGGCCTCGATCGAGCTGCACCGCACCCATCCCAAAACCTGCCTGATCGCACTGCATCCCGGTACTACCGACACGCCTTTGTCCAAGCCTTTTTCAAAAAAAATTCCGGAAGACAAGCTCTTTAGTCCCGAGCAGAGCGCAAAACGCTTAAAGTCGGTTATCGACAAGCTCGAACCGAAGGACAGCGGCCGTTTCGTTCATTGGGACGGCACTGATTTGCCCTGGTAAGGTTAAAACAGTTCAGCCGTTACCCAGATTCTCGCGCAAATAACGAAACAGCTTGCGCGCCGCTGCGGGGGGCTTTTGCTGCTGCTGTTCGCGCAGGGCCTGGCGCACCAACTGGCGCAGATGCTGGATGTCATCGGGGTTGTGTTGGTCGATAAAATCCTGAAGGGCTTGAGGGTCATCGCTGAGCAACCGGTCGCGCCAGCGCTCGGCCAGATGCTGTTCTTGAATTTGCTGACGACCCTGGTTCATCAGAGCAGAGTAGGCCTGCTCTATCGTCTCGTGATCGGCGTTGCGCATCAGTTTGCCGATAAACTGCAGGTGCCGCCTGCGGCCCTCGCGGTGATGAATGCGACTCAGCTCCTCAACGGCGGCGCGGAGGTCATCGTTTAGCGGTATCTGCGCCAACTGCTGCGGATTTAGCTGGGTCAACCGCTCACCCAGTTTCTGCGCCGCTGTAGATTCGCGCTTGCGCTGGCTTTTACTGACCAGGTCTGAATCCTGATCAAACTCATCTTGGGACATTGTTTCGCGTCTCGGTAAAAGAAGTTTTAATGATGGGGGTGCCCGCCCAGTCCGCGCTGGTCCCCTTCGGGCAAAGCCTGGGTCGGAACGCGCTTAGCACTGCTGATGCCGAATCCAGTAAGACTCATTGGGTTGAGGTTGGCGCACCAACCTCGGTCGGCGGTTAAAATAGTGGGTTGTTCCATAACTTGCAAATAGTGATCGATTTCGTCGCGATCCAGAAACAGCGGCAGAAACAGCTCGATGCGGGCAAGCACTTCGGTCTCACCTCCGCGACCGCGCCGTCCCCAGCGCACGACATAATCGTCGCAGCTGGCCGTGCTTTCATCGGCGGGCCGGTCAGTAAAGGCGATATCCCGCTCGATATCGAAGTGATAGCGCATCATGACCTCTTCAAACAGCATGGCGGTGTCTTCGGCATTGCTGGTATAAGCGTAGCTGTCATTGGCGAGGTCGTTTTCGAACGCCAAGCCCACCTCTTCGGCGCCCAGGGCTTGTTGGGCCGCGCTGGCCGTTTCGCCGCGGTACATTACCTCGGCAAGGCCAAAAAGCAAATCTGAATTCAAGGGGTGGGCACTGCTGAGTTGAGCTGAAATGTTGTCTTGCTCAAGCGCTATAGCGGCCTGCAGTACTGTTTGACTGCGATCGATCTGGAGCAGCTTGGACGGAGGAATATAGTCGTTGGCGTGCGCCAGTTCGTGAAACAGTAGCGCCGCCATAGGAGTGACAATGGCGCTCAGTGGGCGTTCGGTTTCGGGGCCCTCGAGGGAGTAGCTGCGCCAGGCATAATCGTCGTTCCTGACATAGCGCGATAGGGCAATAAAGTTAAGCTCGCGATCAAACTCGGAGCGAAAATCCGGCGCCCGGGAAATGGTGTTTTTCTCACTCTCGAGCAGCCAGAGCCGGGCCGGATCCAAATAGATGGCGCCGGTCGCCGTCCAGTAGTAGGAGGGCCGAATGTCTGCGCCAATGACTACGGCCGTTACCCCCTGAAACAATTGCAACAAATCTTCCGGCAGCTGATGCAGCAACTGCTCAAAGCGCACCGCCATCCAATCATGGCTTATCAGGGTACGGTTGAGAATCGTTTCAGGGTCTATCTGCTGAGTTTCCTGGCCGAGCAGAGGCAGACGCTCCATACTGCAGGCGCGGCTGATATCGTTGTCGCCATCGCGCTGGTAAACAAAGGCGCACTGTGCCAGAACCTCCGCATGAGGACTTTGGGGGCGGGCGGGTTTCATTGCGCTTAGGGGCGCGGGTTGGTCTTGGGTAACCGCTGACAAACGACTGGACTGCCCACCGCCGCCACAAGCAGTCAGGGCCAAAGTAATCGCCAGCCAAGCCGCGCTTAGCAAGCTGAAACTGCGTGCTCTAGGGTCCATCTTAATCTGTCCGAATCGAGGAAAGTGCTTTTGGGCAAGGCACGCCAGCCAGAATAGAATGATAACTAGGGCGCGTTACTCGCCTTCTTCAAAGTAGTCTGCTATCAGCTGACGAAGCGCTTCCAGAGCTTCTTGTTCCGAGTCGCCTTCAGCCTGTATTTCAAGCTCGGAACCCATGGCCGAGGCCAGCAGCATCAACGACATGACACTTTTACCATCTACCCAGGTTGCGCTACTGGCGCTGCGCGCCTGGATCTTGCACGGAAACTGCGCCGCGGTGGTAGCAAATTTGGCGGCGGCGCGGGCGTGCAAGCCGCGTTTGTTAATGATGGTGACCGTGATTGAAGGCATATTTAAGTCAATCGATGGCTGTTGATGTCACGGTGACGTACCTGGACATTGTCGAATTGTTGCGCAAAGTGAGCGTGTAGTTTTTCACTCAAGTAAACCGAACGATGCTGCCCGCCGGTACAGCCTATGGCAATGGTCATATAACTTCGGTTGTTGGCTTTGTAGCGCGGCAGCCAATGAGTCAAATAGAGCTCGATATCCGCATACATGGCCAGGACTTCTGGCTCCTTTTCAAGAAACTCAATGACGCCTTGATCTCTGCCGGTTAGCGGACGAAGCGCGGTTTTCCAATGGGGATTGGGCAGGCAGCGGGTATCGAACACCAGATCGGCGTTGATCGGCAAGCCGTGCTTGTAACCAAAAGATTCGAACAATATCGCCATGCTGGTTTCATGGGGCCCCACTATCCTCTCTTTGACCAGGTCCCTCAGTTCGTGCAAATTCAGATTGCTGGTGTCTAGCACTTGATCGGCGGCAGCGCGAATCGGCTCGAGCAGTTCCTGCTCGGCAACTATGGCTTCTTCGAGATTGGTGTGCTTGTCGCTCAACGGATGTTTGCGTCGTGTTTCGCTGAAACGCTGCAGCAACACGGGAGAACGGGTGTCGAGAAACAGTACATGAAAGGGCACATGGGCCTCTTTCAAGGTATCGAGCATGCTGGGAAAAATACTCAAATCCTGCCAGGCGTTGCGCACATCTATGCCAATAGCAAATTTTTGATCTTCGCCGTCCCGGTGGATCTGGATTTGAGCGACCAAGGCCGGCAGCAAACTGACCGGCAAATTGTCGATGCAGTTAAAACCGACATCTTCCAGTACATGCAGGGCAGTACTCTTGCCCGAACCCGACAAACCGCTAACGATGATTAAATGCATGAGCCCTGTGGTTCCTTTGCATACGCGATATACGCGACAAGCCTAAATAGAGTTGTAACGCTTCTGCCTGGACGGGCGGGTTAACGCGCAATGGCCGCTTCGTATAATTCCCGGTCACTGCTCGCCGCTCTTAGACTCTCTCGGTAGTCCGCCTCGTTGAGTGAGCTAGCCAAGGAGGCTAAGGTATGCAGATGTTCATCCCCGGCCTGTTCGGGTACCAGCATGGCGAATAGCACATCGACGGGCTCTGAATCTATGGCGTCGAAGTCGATGGGCTCTTTAAGGGTAATCAGCGCTCCCAGGGTGCCGTCGCAATTGTCGATGCGACAGTGGGGGATGGCTATGCCCTGACCGATACCCGTCGAGCCCAAGCGCTCGCGTGCAATGAGGCGCCGAAACAAATCGTCGGCGTCGATATTGGGCACGTCCTCGGCGATGGTGTTGGCGAGAATTTCCAAGGCCCGCTTTTTACTGATGCCCTCAATGCCGGACAGGGTCCGGCCTGGGGTTAGGATCGATTGAATGTCCATAGGTTAACGGTAGCTGCGCAGCTTCTCTTTGTGTTTGATAAGTTGGCGGTCGAGTTTATCGGCCAATAGGTCAATTGCGGCGTACATATCTTCGTCTTTGGCGTTGGCAAACAAATCTTTGCCATTCACATGAATTTTGGCTTCGGCAGTATAGTCGGTCTTTACCACTGTCAGTGTGACATGCACATTGGTTATAAAGTCGCTGTGATTGGTAAGACGCTCAAGCTTAGTGTGCACATAGTCTTTCAGTGCTTCGGTAAGGTCAAGATGGTGGCCGCTGATATTGATTTGCATAACAACTTCCTCGCAGACGTGATGGTTACCCCAGTGGGCGGCATTTTTGGCATTGCCGGAGCTGGGCCAAAGTGCCGATACAATGATTAAAGGGGTACTTAAGGGCCCAGGCTCTTGCGCTCGTTGGAGGGCGGTATGCCCAAGGATTCTCTGTATTTGGCAATGGTACGGCGCGCAACTTGAATGCCTTGCTCGGCGAGGAGCGCCGTTATTTTGCTGTCACTTAAAGGCTTCTGAGGCTTTTCGGCTGAGACCAGTTTCTTGATCAAAGCGCGTATTGCCGTCGAGGAGCATTCACCGCCCGAGTCGGTGCTGACATGACTGGAGAAGAAATATTTTAGTTCAAAAATACCCTGGGGCGTGTGCATGTATTTTTGCGTGGTGACTCGGGAGATGGTCGATTCGTGCATTTCCACCAGTTCGGCTATGTCGTGCAGCACCAGGGGCTTCATGGCTTCGGCGCCATAATCGAGGAAGCCGCGCTGTTTTTCCACAATACAGCTGGCCACCTTGAGCAGCGTCTCATTGCGGCTTTGTAGACTTTTCAGGAACCAGCGGGCCTCCTGCAGATTGTCTTTAAGAAAGGTATTGTCGCTGCTGGAGTCGGCGCGTTTAACCATTGAGGCGTAGCCGGAATTGATGCGCAGGCGCGGCGCTATGTCAGGGTTCAGCTCCACCACCCAGCGTCCCTCTTTCTTTTCCACAAATACATCGGGCACCACGTATTCCACCTCGCCGCTGGCGATCTGATCGCCTGGGCGCGGATTCAGGCTTTGGATCAGCGCTATAGCCTGAGCCAGCTCAGCTTCTTTCAGTTTGGTGCGCCGCATCAGTTGGCGGTAATCACGGCTGCCCAGCTGCGGCAAATACTGTTTGACGATCAGTTTGGCCGCCTCCAGCTGCGGAGTATCGGCGTCGTATTGTTGGAGCTGCACCAGCAGGCATTCGGACAGGTTTTGACTGGCGACGCCGCAGGGATCGAATTGCTGGAGTCGGTGCTGTACCGCGACTAGCTCATCGAACTCCAGATCCTCCCAGTTGCCTTCGAGATCGGCATAGAGCTCCTCCAGAGTTACCGAGAGCATGCCGCTGGGCTCCACCGCATCGATCAGCGCCATCGCCAGAATTCGGTCGCGGTCGGACATGGGGGTGAGGTTGAGTTGCCAAGTCAGGTGATCGTAAATCGAATCGGTGGATGCTCGCCGGCTATCGTAGTCGTTGTCATCACCCTCGAAAGGTGTGCTGCTGCCGCTGGATGCGGATTGGTAAACGTCATCCCAGCTGGTATCCACGGGCAGATCGTTGGGAATTGACTCATTCCAGTCGGTAACATCTTCCCGCTCGCCGCCAGTATCTTCGCCACCTTTGTCCGCATCGTTAGAAGCGCCACTCTGGTGGACCTGAAAGTTGTCATCGACTTGCTCTGAGCTGGTATCGGCGCCCTCTTGGGGTTCTTCTATCTCCAGCATAGGGTTGGAATCCAGCGCTTCCTGGATTTCTTGCTGCAAGTCCAGAGTCGACAGCTGCAGCAGGCGGATAGCCTGTTGCAGCTGTGGAGTCATAGTCAGCTGTTGACCGAGTTTTAACTGGAGAGACTGCTTCATGCTTATTCGGCTGAACCCTTGCGAGAAACTGCGATACCCCAGAGTTTAGTCAGCCTGAAGCCTTCAAGCAATAACACAAAGCGACTTTTAAGCAATCTTTGTGCCTGCAAAGCTAAATACTGATTTTGTCAAGGGGTAGACAGCGCTGGGTTCCAGATTTGCGGGGCTTTAGGGTGTTTTGACTGGGGTATTTCAGCGGCCTTTGAGCTTCACCCGGCGGAACCTGAGTTCCGGCCGGGACGGATAAGCGCTTAGAGTCGGAAATGCTCGCCCAGATAGACTTCGCGCACGCGCTCGTTGGCGAGCACCGCCTCTGAGTCACCTTCGGCGATGATATGGCCTTCGCTGACAATGTAGGCCTTTTCGCAGATATCCAAGGTTTCGCGGACGTTATGGTCCGTGATCAATACACCGATACCTCGGTCTTTTAGGTGCCGCACTATTTGCTTGATGTCCGTGACCGAGATAGGGTCCACCCCGGCAAAGGGTTCATCCAGTAGGATAAACTGGGGTTCGGTCGCCAACGCCCGGGCTATCTCCACCCGGCGCCGCTCGCCGCCGGACAAAGACATGCCAAGATTGTCGCGGATATGGGTGATGTGGAATTCCCGCAGCAGCGCCTCCAGCTTCTCGTGGCGCTGCTTGCGATCGAGATCCTTGCGGGTTTCTAGAATAGCCAGAATATTATTGGCCACGCTCAGCTTGCGAAATACCGAGGCTTCCTGAGGCAGGTAGCCAATGCCCGCGCGCGCGCGACCGTGGATAGGAAGATGGGTGATGTCCCGATCATCAATCAGCACTCGGCCGTGGTCTGCGCCAATTAGGCCGGCAATCATATAAAAACAAGTGGTTTTGCCGGCGCCGTTAGGGCCCAGCAGGCCGACAATTTGGCCGCTGGTGACCGAGAGCGAAACGTCGATAACAACCTGGCGCTTCTTGTAACTTTTGGCCAGATTCAAAGCGTGGAGACTGGGCATAAGCGAAGTTTATTCCTGCTCGGTCCGATTTTGGGGTGGCAAAACCATTTCAATTCGAGGCTGCTCGGAGCCGCTTTGGCCCTCCGCCTTGATGACTTCATTGGCCATGTCGTAATCAATGAGGTTGCCTCTGAGGGTAGCCTCATCTTGTTTCAGCCAGGCTTCCTTGAGCAGCTGAAGCTGCTCTTGGTCGACCCCGTAGCGGATGCTTTTGGCTTCAGCGGTTACCAGTGGTTCATCTACAGCGGGCTTTTGCTCAAAATAAGCGGGTGAGCCTTCGGCGAGCACACTTTTAACTTGGTCATTACTGTCAAAGCGAATGGTTATCTTGTCGGCTTTGATCACCAGCGAGCCCTGGCTCAACTGGACATTGCCCTCGTAAATCATGATTCCCTCGCGCTGGTTGTGCTCGGCCCGATCAGACGCGACTTTAATCGGCTGGTCCCGGTCTTCCGGCAGGGCATGCAGCCGGCCGGCGCACAGCGTTAACAGCAGAGCGAGGAGCAGGCGCAGGGCAAGGGGAGAGTAATCACGGTTCATGGGTGGTCTCTGACTCCTGAGGGTGGAAAAGACTCCGGACTTGCGCCAATAGTTCAATGCGTTCAGCGCTTAAATCGGCCTGCATGCCGATGGCATTGGTAATGCCCTGCGCGGCGCGCATCTTAACAGCTTTGTCGGTGTGAGCGTATTCCTTATCGGGCTGAAGCCACAGCTCGCTGGTGGTGATCTCGGTAAAGCCTTGCTCAGTCTGCTGCAAGGCAAGCACCTCGCCCTGAAGCAAGACATTGTCGGCACTGGCATCGCTGCGTCCCCGGTTGGCGCGCGCCAGCCAGGGCTCGGCATCGACTGGGTAAAGGCGCACGCGCGGCTGCTCAATTAATGTGTAGTCTCGGTCGGTGGCTCGCCGCGGGTCGGGTTGGTAATGTGCGGCCCGATCAGATTCCAGGTAATAATTGAGTCGACCCTCGGCGTCGAAGCGCTCGGTCTTCATTTGTACCATATAGGCTTGGGGAAATTCCGGCGCCCGGCTGACTTCGGGCTGGATGAGCTCGTTCGGCGATCTATCCCATAACGCCGCTACCACTAGCAGCAAAATCAAGCCGAGCCAGGTTAATGGGTGGCGCAACATGCGGTTCTCCGTATTGGCCCCTGAGTTGGGCCTTTTGCCAAACGTTGGATGACTTTTTTGAGGCTTAGGCCAAGTAGGCTTCCAAGGCTTTATCCAAGTTTCCTTGGGCCTCTAGCAGCAGGTCGCAGGCCTCGCGCACCGCGCCCTCGCCACCACCACGCTGGCTGCCCCAGTGAGCTCTCTGGCTGACGCTGGAGTGGGCGTTGGGCACCGTCAGCGCTAGGCCGACGCGGGTCATAACGGTCAAATCCGGCCAGTCATCGCCCATAAAGGCGATTTGCTCAAGAGGTAGAGGCTCATGCTTTAGAATTTCCTCCAGCGCCGCCCATTTGTCCTCGCGTCCCTGCACCAGCAACTCGACCCCAAGATCGCGGGCTCTCCGGGCTACCAGTTGGCTTTCTCGGCCGGTGATAATGCCCACGCGAACTCCCGAAGCTTGTAGCAGTTTGATGCCTTGGCCGTCGAGGGTGCAAAAAGCTTTGAATTCCTCGCCGCTGTTGCTGAAGTAGAGTCTGCCATCGGTCAGAACTCCATCTACATCCAGTAGCAGCAACTTGATTTTGCGGGCGCGCGCTTGCAAGTTTGAATCCATGAAACACCGAATCTCTGGGTGGGCTTAATGAAGCTCGGCTAGATTATGCCGGCCCTTAGTATATCGTGCATGTGCAGCACGCCTATAGGTCGGCGCTGGTCGTCTTCGACGATCAACGCGGTGATTTTTAAATCCTCCATGATCTTCAAGCCTTCGGCCGCCAGGGTATTTTCGCCCACAGTTTTGGGATTGGGGTTCATCAGCTGGGCGATAGGGGTGGCCGTCAAATTGATGCCTTGATCAATGCTGCGGCGCAAGTCGCCATCGGTGTATATGCCTAGTAGACGGTTTCGTTCATCGACCACAGTGGTCATGCCAAAGCCCTTTTTGGTCATCACCAGTAGCGCCTGAGCCAGAGGAGTCTCGCGCCCCACGCAGGGAATAGCCTCGCCGGAGTGCATGATATCGCTGACCTTCAACAGCAGTTTTCGCCCCAAGGTTCCCCCGGGGTGGGAAAAAGCAAAATCTTCGGCGGTAAAGCCGCGCGCTTCCAGCAGCGCAATCGCCAGGGCATCGCCCATGACCAAAGTTGCGGTGGTACTGGCGGTGGGCGCCAGGGCCAGAGGGCAGGCTTCGCTGGCGACGCTGATGTCCAGGTTGGCGTCGGCGATCTCTGCCAGTGGCGAGCCGGGTCGGCCGGTCATGCTGATTATGGGAATGCCGAGCCGTTTGAGCAGTGGCAAGAGGGTCATGATTTCGTCGGAATGCCCGGAATAGGAAATGGCGATTACCACGTCATCGCGGGTGACCATACCCAGATCGCCATGGCTGGCTTCGCCCGGATGGACAAAAAATGCGGGGGTTCCGGTGCTGGCCAGGGTGGCGGCGATTTTTTTGCCTATATGGCCGGACTTGCCCATGCCGGTAACGATAGTTCGGCCGCGCCCAGCGAGGATCAGCTCACAGGCTTTGGTAAAGGACGCACCTATGCGCTCGCGCAGAGCCGCTACCGCCACCGCTTCGATATCGATGGTGCGCTGAGCGGAAGAATTGTAGTCAAAAGCCGGCATTGAAAGTTCCGTTTGCGGAGTTTATCCGCGCATTATAGCTTCGGGGCTGAAACGCTGACAAAAAGCCAGTAGCAATAACCCAGGTAGCAGAGAAGCAGCGTGGCTCCGACCATTTTGCCCAAATAGGCGCGGCTTGCCTCTCCGCTGCTTCTAGACCGATTGCGCAGCCCGTAGTCGATGTATATGGCCGCGGCCAAAACCAAGGTTACCCCTGCCAGAGCGAGAAAATCCCGGGAGAAGACTTCGGTCTCCATGGGCGGTTGCGGCAGGAGACCCGGAATCGCCATAACCGCCAGCAAGTTAAACATATTCGAGCCGATAATATTGCCCAGGGCAATATCTTGATGCCCTTTGAGGGCGCTGACCACCGAAGCGGCCAGTTCCGGCAGGCTGGTGCCCACCGCTATAACGGTGAGCCCGACCACTAAGGGAGTGACGCCAAAGGCCAGGGCCAATTCGGTTGCGCCCCATACCAGGACCTCGGAGCTGACAAT
>CAZKCY010000002.1:0-21439 GCA_964551155.1 uncultured Marinimicrobium sp.
CGTGCTCGTCGGCGGCGCCACCGGGAGCCAGCCCCAGGTGCTGATAGCCGAATCGACAGTGCCAGCGGCGACGGCATTGCCATGGCTTGGCGGGCCGGTTGCCGGGTGGCCAATATGGAGTTCAATCAGTTTCACCCCACCTGTCTGTATCATCCCAAAGCCAAGACTTTTTTGATCACTGAAGCCCTAAGAGGCGAAGGCGCCTATCTTCGTCTTCCCGATGGCCAGCGCTTTATGAGCCGTTTCCACGAACAGGCCGAACTGGCGCCACGCGACGTAGTGGCGCGCGCCATTGACCACGAAATGAAGCGTCTGGGTTGCGATTGCCTCTATCTGGACATCAGTCACAAGTCGGCGGAGTTTATCGCCGAACACTTCCCCACGGTAAAGGCCCGCTGTCTGGAATTTGGCATCGATATTACCCGGGAGCCGATTCCGGTAGTTCCGGCGGCCCACTACACCTGCGGCGGAGTGGTAGTCGATCACAATGGCCAAACCGATTTGCAGAATCTCTATGCTATTGGCGAGACCTCCTTTACTGGACTCCATGGCGCCAACCGCATGGCGAGCAATTCCTTGCTCGAATGTATCGTCTACGCCCACTCGGCGGCGCAACACATAGTGGCCAAACTAGACCGGCTGATCGAACCTGACGTCTCCGCGCCCTGGGATGAATCGAGAGTCACCAATTCCGATGAAGATGTGATCATTTCCCACAACTGGGATGAGCTACGGCGTTTCATGTGGGACTATGTGGGCATAGTACGCACTCAAAAAAGGCTGCAGCGCGCCACCCATAGGATCAAACTCCTACAGAAGGAAATCGCCGAGTACTACAGCAATTACAAGGTAAGCAGCGATCTGATCGAGCTGCGCAATTTGGCCATGGTTGCCGAACTGATTATTCGTTCGGCAACCATGCGTAAAGAGAGTCGAGGGCTGCACTTCTCCCTGGATTACCCAGACAAGTCCAAGCTGGCCAAGGACACCATATTGGTGCCCTCAAACTTTGCCGCCCAGGAGATCATTGTCAGCAAGGAAAGCTAGCCGGCGGCGTCTGGCTGGGCTGGAGTACGCCCGAATCAGGATTTTCGGTGCCAAAGGTAAATTCGCATCCAGACTTTGAGGCGGCGAAAATCCTCTCGTTTTAGGCTATCGGGCAAACACACCAGGCTGACTTTCACGGCCCCATTGTGCAGCCGAAACCGCGCCACCAGCAGAGTTTGCCAAAGCAACACCTCACCAATTAACTGGGCTCTATATTCCACTCCGCCCAAGGTTAAATACCAGTCGCCTGCCCGGTAACTGATACGGCTGGGCGCCTGGCTGCGGGCCAACTGAATGCTCCAGGCCCCCAAGGCCAGCAAGCCCCAAAACAATCCCAGCACCGACCACCAGAGCGGTGCTTCCAATAAATAGTCTTGAAGCGCCAAAGGCGCCGTCAAAGCCAGGATCATAAGGCCGAGCATTTGCGTCCGGAGCAAGCGACTGGAGGGATAAATGTCAATGGCAGCTAACTGTTGGCCGTGATCAGAAAAGCGTTTAGTAAGCTGATCGACCGGCAGGGACGGTGGCGTTGCGGACAATGTGAACGATCCTTTTCAATTCCGGGTCTTCAGGATCCTGGCGGCGCAGAAACCAGGCGAACATATCCTGGTCTTCGCATTCGAGCAGTTGCCAATAACGCTCCTTGTCGGCCTGCTCCAAACCGGGATAAGTATGCTCCAAAAACGGCAGAAGAATCAGGTCCAGTTCCAGCATGCCGCGCCGACTGCCCCAAAACAAACGATTTCGTTCCACACTCAACTCCCGTTTTCTTTCGTGGCAGGCAGTATAGCATCAGATTCACCGAGTCTGCGTCCAGCAGGCTGTCAAATCCTACCCGAGACTGTCTGACAATGCCGCTAACTACTGGGCTAATACCACTCGGTCGCGTCCCTGGTGCTTGGCAGAGTAAAGCGCATTGTCCACGCGCCGGAAAAGCTCATGATAGGCTTCACCTGGCTGTCGACAGCCAGCCCCGATACTGACGGTAATCCGGTCCACTGGCAAAGCCTCGCAGGCGGTTTGGGCGATCAGCCCGCGCAACTTATTGGCAATCGCTGCAGCAGCAGCCTCGTCGGTTTCCGGCAAGAGCAACACAAATTCCTCACCGCCCCAACGAGCGACATAATCGGTCTGGCGGGTATGAGATATTAATAAGCCTCCCAGCCTGGCCAGAATCCGATCTCCGACATCGTGCCCGTAGCGGTCGTTGAGGGGCTTGAAGTGATCGATATCCATAACCAGCAAAGCCAGAGGAAAATCCGGATCGGCAAACAGCCGCTCAATGGCTTCGACCATACCGTGGCGATTGAGCAAACCGGTCAACTGATCTCGGTGGGAAAGCTCCCGAAACCGATCACTCTGGTCGCGCAATTCGCGATTGTGTAAAGACAATTCGGCCAAACGTTGGCGTTCGCGCACAACACTGCGGCGCAATTGCACCAGCCGAAAGCTGCCCAGGGCGCCCAAAACAGCCAGCCAGACGACAATAATACCGGCATACCACTGCTCGCGCGCAAACAAGTCGCCCACCAACTCGGCGCCGTGAAGTTGAAAAACATGGTCACCGGAGGTTACCGGCACAGAAACATCAATCCCGAACGCCGTCACATGTTCGAAGTTGGGCGCACTCAGCTCTCGAGGAACCTGATACTCAGCGAGCCACCATTCTGCGATGTAAAATTCGTCCATGCCAATATTTAAACCGTCGGGAAGAAATTCGACGGCAATTTGAGTCAACATAATCTTATCGGTTTCGGTCTTTTCTGGGTCGGAGAATCCCGGCTCCCGGTTGCGGACGTAATAGCGCAAATGGGAAGAAGCCCCCTCATAGTCCAAATCCACTATTATCGAGGAATAATCCCGCAAGTCTTCACCCTGATGGGTTTCTCCGCCGAGGTAGACCTGAAAGCCACAGTAAGCATGGGAGTGAGCCTCCTTGATACTGCAGCGCCACTTAAGCGCCTCCATATCAATCCATTCGACTGCATTGCGCTCGTCAGCGTAGATGTAAGCAACCGTGTTTGAGTGCACCAGCTGGCGACGTTTTTCCGGCAGATAATCGTAGCCCAGCATGGCAACCAGCGTGGCTAAGCAGCCTAGCAACAGCCAGAAATAGCCCGAGTGCAATAGCGTTTTGAAGGACTGCGGCTTGTTATTTCCGACATGATCCATAATTTTTATTAGGCCTTAAAGAAGCAAATAACTCTTATCTATTCTATTCAGTTCTAGGCAGCTCGACGCTTGAGCTGATACCTTAACGCCAGTATAGACATTAACCGAAAAAGTTTCGTTATCCCGCTCCCAGTTTATGCAGTGTCGGCCCACAGGCGCTATAATGCCCAGAGTTTATTAGCTCCGCCAATAGGCTAGAGCTGAGCCGGAGCCAAGAGCCGACACTTCAAATCAAAGCGAAGCCTCGATGAAAGATTCAAGTGCGCAGAACACCTCCTGGAATTTAATAAGCGACTGGACGCTGTTGGCTATAGAAGGTCCTCAAGCCCGCAGCTTTCTGCAAGGCCAGGTTACCTGTGATTTATTAAACTTACCGGCCAACCTCAGCCGGTTGGGAGCCCACTGCAACCCTAAAGGTCGGATGCTGTTCAGCTTTCGCGCTCTGCTCGAGCAGGAACAGCGGCTAATCCTACGCCTGCCAAGTTCCATGCTCGAGATCGCCCAAAAAACCCTGAGCAAATACCTGGCGTTCTTCAAAGCCGAACAGCAGTCACTGGCCGAGTCTACGCAGCTGCGCGGTTTGACAGGTCCCCAAGCTCGCTCACTGTTGACGCAACACTTGTGTGCACCCGCCGAAAAACCCGGACAGTGGGTGGCGCAGGGAGCACAAAAAATACTGACGTTGGGTGAGCAACGCTTTGAGTGCTGGCTAACCTCAGACGAGGCTCGACATCTAGACAGCCTTTTTGATACTTATCGCAGCGCCGACGGAAACAACTTCTGGCGGCTTTTGGATATTCGCGCCGGTCTGGGCGAGGTGTTGCCGCAAACCAGTGAGGCTTTTATCCCCCAGACGCTCAATTATCAGTTGCTGGAGGGCGTTAGCTTTCAAAAAGGCTGCTATACCGGGCAAGAGGTAGTCGCCCGGCTACACTACCGAGGGAAATTGAAACGCCATATGTATCGGGTCAGTTTCTCCTGGGCCGACAGCCAGCCCGTACCTCAAGCTGGAACGCAGTTGCCCCCCGAGTTCGAATCGGAAACCGGCGGGCCGGGGCAGTGCGTCAGCGCAGCGCGCGCGGACGCCACTAGCATCGAGGCGCTGGTGGTGTTAAGCGAAAGCGACTTAACATCCGAGCTACTCGAAGGCGCGCCCAGAAATTTGCAGATTCTGCCTCTGCCCTATGCTATACCTAGCGATAGTCAGGACAGTTCCCGTACTGAATAACTACCCTATCTTTGGGTTCGAATAAACAGGAATACCCATGAGCCAGATTGCCGAAAAAGTAAGAGCGGATATAACAGAAGCCATCAAAACCGATCGGCTGGTACTGCCCACCCTGCCTGAAATCGCATTGAAGGTACGCGAGGTAGCCGAAGACCCCGATGCCGACCTGGACCAGCTCGCCAAGATAATCGGCCGAGACGCAGCCATCAGCGCCCGCATTATTCGAGTCGCCAACAGCCCCTTGTTGCGGGCCAGCCGGCCGATTGAAGACTTGAGAGGCGCACTTATGCGCCTGGGAATTCAATACACCTGCAACATAGCCACTGGCCTGGCAATGCAGCAGATGTTTCAGGCCACCTCCGATTTGGTGGATATTCGTCTGCGTGAGGTCTGGAATCGCTCGACAGAAGTGGCCGGCATCAGTCATGTGCTCTGCAAGCACTTCACCAAGCTGCGCCCGGATCAAGCCATGCTCGCCGGGCTGGTACACAAAATTGGCGTATTGCCAATTTTGACCTATGCCGAAGAACACCCCTCTCTGCTGGTAGACAGTCTGACTTTGGATAAAGTAATCGACGAACTGCATGGCCCGCTGGGCGATATGATTCTTCAAGCCTGGAAATTCCCGCCGGAAATCGCCCATGTGCCCACCCAACATCTGGATTTTAACCGTCAGGCCAGCACCCTGGGCTACGCCGATATAGTCACCGTAGCTTTACTTCAAAGCCATATGGGCAGCGAATCAGAACTGGGGCAGATCGATTGCAGCCAGGTGACCGCCTTCCAACGGCTGGGTATGGATCCAGACCTACAGATTGCCGAAGCCGAAGACCTGTCGGCGGATGTTGAAGCAGCCGTTGAGCTGTTGCGCTAAAGCGTCTGTTACGCCGCCTTGTAAAGCGCCTTTACCACCTCTGCCAGAATTTGGGCCCCGCGCTCTAAGCGCTCGGGCTCCTGGCAGTAGGTGATCCGAATGCACTCGCGGGTGTGTTGCCAATCCTCTTCCAAGCCTGGAAAAAAATGCTGCCCTGGCACTACCAATACACCGCGGGATTTGAGGTGCTGGTAAAGCTCCTCGCTGCTGACCGGCAGATCTTTAAACCACAACCAGAGAAAGAATGCGCCTTCAGGTTTATGGATATGGCAGGGCACGCCCGCCAGATAGCGGCGAAAAATTTGCAGCGCTCCCTGCATGCGGGCTTGGTAAAAGGGTCTGATGTGGTCGCGCCCCAAGCTGAGCAATTGATCCTGTGCCAGCAGGTTATGCGCAATAGCCGGGCCGAAATTGCCCGAAGCTAAATTCAAAACGGTGTTCGCCCGAGTAAAGGCGCGGATAATCTCCGGGCGCGCGATGACTATGCCGGTTCGAGCCCCCGGCAAACCCAGCTTGGAAAGACTCAATACCAACACTGTGTTGTCGTTCCAGAGCGGTCGAGCCTTGCCGAAAATAATATTGGGAAAAGGCTGGCCGTAAGCCCCATCGATAATCAAAGGCACGTCAGCGGCGCGAGCCATAGCGTCCAGCCGATCCATTTCGGTATCGGTCAGAACATTGCCGGTGGGATTGGTGGGCCGAGACAGACAAACCGCAGCGGTGCTTTTATCCAGCCGAAAACTTTCAAAATCCACATGGTACTTAAACAGCCCCTCGGGCAGCATTTCGATATTGGGGCGGGCAGCCCTGAACAAGCCGGGCGCCAGACCTAAGTCGCTGTAGCCCAGATATTCGGGCGCCAAAGGCAATTGGATGTGCCGCTCGCTGCCATCGGTACCAAGACCGCCAAACAGATTAAAAAGCACAAAGAATGCCGACTGACTGCCGTTGGCCAAAGCGATGTGCTCGGAGGTCAGCGGCCAGCCGTATTCCCGCTTAAGCAAGCTTGCCAGATCATCCAGCAAGAGCGCATCGCCCTGGGGCGGCTGGTAGACGCCGAGCAATTGCTGGCGCCTTACAGGGTCTGCAAGCGTTTGTTCCAGCGCTTGCGCCAAAGCGCTTTCCACCTCGGGAATAAAGGCGGGGTTGCCGCCTCCCATAAAAATCATCTCTGGGTTGACTCTGAGGGCATCACCCAGATCTTCCATCAAGGTCACGATGCCAGCTTCGGCGCTGAGTTTTTCGCCAAATCGAGACAATTGCATGTTAATCGTCCGCCTTGGCGCTGGCGGCCTTTTTGGTATCGGAAGTCTCCTCGGATTGAGCTTCACTTTGCTCGAAGAGCTCCGCCAGAGTCATGTCGAGCTGTTCGCGAGTATAATCGCCAATACCTTCGAGCCGTTCAGAGAAGCTCGCGTACCAGGGCACCTGTTTAAGATCTCCCGGTGCTTCGGGGGTCAATGACGGCAGCCGCAATATGGATACCAGCTGATTGACTGTCACTTTGTGTAAGTTGCGACACAGAACGAGGTTGCCCTGATTGGTAGTGGCGATCATTCGATGACGCTGCAAGCTTTCGATAATGCGCTGCCACTGGTTGCTTGAAAGCCCTAACTGAAACAACTCCTGATCCTTGATACCACTGCCCTCATTCGCGCGCTTGTGAAAATGCCAGAGCACTAACAAGGCCGCGACCAAATCGGGGTAACCTTTTTCCCTGAGGGTAACCTTGTATACCCCTATGGTATGCACCAGCACCCCGCCGGCCAATATGGTCATCCAGCTGATATTCACCCAGAGTAAAAACATGGGCACTATCGCAAAGGCGCCATAGATGGAGGTCATCGCGGAATTAGCGACTACCAAGCCAAAAAGCGCTTTGAGTATTTCGAACGCCACCGCAGTAACTAGCCCGCCAATAAAGGCATCGCGCAATGGCACCTTACAATTGGGCACGGCGGCAAACAACAGGGTAAACGTCGCCGTGGTCAGCACCCAGGGGCTCAAACCAAATATCCAAGTCAGCCAGCCAAGCGCCCTATATTCGTCCATAAACAAACGCAAAGAGGCGAGATAGGTACTCATGGCCAGGCCGGCGCCCAACAGCAGAGGTCCGAGAGTAAGCACCGCCCAATAAAGCAGAAACTTTGACAGTCCGGAGCGGCCCCGCATGCCTCCCCAAATGGAATTGAAATTCTTCTCGATATTGGTGAGCATGAAATAAGCGGAAATCACCAGAAAGGCCACCCCGACAATGGTCAGCTTGCGCGCCTGCTCGGAAAAAGTACGCAGATACGACAGCACCTCCTCGCCGGTTTGAGGCACCATATTGGCAAAGATCAGCTCCTGCAGCTGGGTTCCCAGACCCTGAAAAGCGGGAATAATGGAAAACATCGAATAGGTTACCGTCATAAACGGCACCAGAGCAAAGAGCGTGACATAGGTCAGAAAGCCCGCGCTTTTGATACAGTCGTTGTCCCTAAACTGTTCCAGCATAACCTGTAGGAACTGCTGTGCACGTTGCTTAAGAAGGGGCCAGTCTGTCATGAATCTCAAAGTCCTTTGCTTGCACCAAGCTTGCTTTAAAATTGGTATTTTTGAAGCCTAAGCTCTGCCGGGCGGTAGCCAGTCATTTACCAACGCCCTACTCTACCACAACCCAAGGGCCGTTAATTTTGCTGGTCGCGGACCCTTATCCGATTTACCGGGGTCGCCGGAAAAGCTGAGCGCATTGCTGTAGAATCACGTCATTACCAATGAGAGTCCAGGAATATGTCTTTGCCTTATTTACTTATTCTTTACTATAGCCGCTATGGCTCTACCCGGGAAATGGCCCAACAGATTGCTCGCGGGGCCGCTCAGGTACAGGGCCTGGAAGTTCGCCTGCGCACAGTTCCGCCGGTTTCCCCGCAGACCGAGGCCACCGAGCCGGCCGTGCCGGAAGAAGGTGCGGTCTATTGCACTCTGGATGATTTAAAACATTGCGCCGGCCTGGTAATGGGCAGCCCCACCCGCTTTGGCAATATGGCGGCACCGCTCAAGCACTTTCTCGACAGCACTGGCAGCCTCTGGGTCAACGGCGATCTGATCGACAAGCCGGCGGCAGTATTTACCTCGACCTCCAGTATGCACGGCGGCCAGGAAACCACGCTGCTGTCGATGATGCTGCCGCTGATGCACCAAGGTATGGTGATCCTCGGCCAACCCTATAATGAGCCGGCGCTAACCAATACCCGTACCGGAGGAACGCCCTATGGAGCGTCGCATCTGGCGGCCGGCGAGCGCCCGGAAAAACTGAGTGAGGAAGAAATTACCCTTTGCCGAGCCTTGGGCAAACGTAGCGCGCGCCTGAGTCTGCATTTGAAATCTGGAGCTGTGAATGAAAACTGACCCCGAGATAACCGCTGAACAAGCCCAGCGAATTTATTCTAAGCTTTGTATCGGCCGCGCTTTGGTATTGGCAAGCTACACTGGGTTACTGCTATTGTTCAGCTCTTGGAACATCATCAGCCCTCAGGGCGGCTTCAAACTCTGGTTGGTGCAGTGCCTGCCGTTGCTGATTTTTATTCCCGGCCTCTGGCAGGACCGGCACCGCACTTACAGTTGGCTGTGTTTCGTGATCTTGCTGTATTTCACTTGGTCGGTGACCAACGTTATGTCGCCTTTTGGCTTTTGGCGTGACTGGCTGGTTTTGGTACTGTCGGTCATTCTGTTCGTCGCCGCTATGATGACTAGCCGATGGTTGCAGTATTGGCGTCTATGGCAAAGTCGGCAAACACAATAGTTGCAAAATTTCTATCGAAAAAGGAAGCTTCTGTGTCCCATTCAAAGCCTCGCGGTTTTTTGCGCCGCTTATTCTCCGGTCTCGGCCGTCTGATAACCTGGTTAAGAATTACTCTAAGCAATATCATTTTCTTTGCCTTGCTAGTGATTATTGTGCTGGCGTTAATTCCCCAAAAGCCGGTGCAATTGCCCGACGAATTTGCTCTAAGGGTTGTGCCCCAGGGCATGCTGGTGGATGAATATACCTACGTCGACCCGATGAATTTGCTCCTTCAAGGGGCGGAGAATCAGCAACCCGAAACCCGGGTACGCGACTTGGTAAAAGCTATAGATTCTGCCGCTCAGGACTCTCGCGTCAGTGCGCTGGTACTTGAACTGGATCAGCTGGAAGGCGGCGGCATTAGTAAGCTGGAAGAGATAGGCGCGGCCCTAAAGCGTTTTAAAGCAACCGACAAACCCTTAGTTGCCGTCGGAAGCAACTTCAGCCAAACCCAATACTATTTGGCCAGTTATGCCGACGAGATCACGCTGCACGACATGGGCATGGTGTTGGTTACCGGCTTTGAGCGCTATCAGCACTATTTTAAACGGGCCCTGGACAAGCTCGCGGTCAATGTCCATGTCTTCCGAGCCGGCAAATACAAGGATTTTGTTGAGCCCTTCACCCGCACCGACATGTCGGATGAGTCTCGCGAGCACATTGGCCAATGGCTCAACCAACTCTGGGGCGTCTATACCAGCCGGATTGAGGAGCTGCGCGGCTTGCCAAGTGGCGCGCTGAACGATCAAATCAACAATCTGGCCCAGCAACTCAGTGAGGTCGAAGGCAACAGCGCGCAGCTGGCGCTTAATTCTGGCCTTGTCGACCAGCTAATGGATCACCGCGAACGTGAGCAGTATTTGATTGAACGCTTCGGCCAAAATCCTCAGGGCCCTGGATACAACGGCGTGAATCAGGACGCCTATCTGATGGATATCAGCCTGCGCGAGCAACAGCAACCCAACCAAATCGCGCTGGTGGTGGCAACTGGCACTATATTGGACGGCCATCATCCAGAGGGCACCATTGGCAGCCAGACCATGCTCGAGAAGTTGCAGCAAGTGCGTCAAAACGACAACATCAAAGCCCTGGTGGTGCGCATTGACAGCGGCGGCGGCAGTGCCTTTGCGTCAGAGGTGATTCGCACCGAGTTGGCGGCCCTGCGTGAGGAAGGCCTGCCGGTATTTATCTCCATGGGCAGTGTCGCCGCCTCCGGAGGTTATTGGATGGCCGCCGGTGGCGACCAGATCTGGGCCACCCCCACCACTTTGACTGGCTCTATAGGGGTGTTCGGAATCATCCCCACCTTTGAGGACAGTCTCGATAAACTCGGCATCAATACCGATGGGGTGGGCACCACGCAACTGGCCGGCGCCGGTCGGATTGACCGGCCGTTGGATCCCGCCGCTGAGCAGTTTATTCAACAAAGCGTCGACAACATCTATCAGCGCTTCATCAAGCTGGTGGCCGAGGCCAGAAATATGGAGCTCTCCGAAGTCGACAGAGTGGCTCAAGGCAGAGTCTGGAGTGCCGCTACCGCCAAGGAACTGGGGCTGATCGATCAGCTGGGTTATCTGAAGGATGTAATCCAGGCGGCGGCCGAGCAAGCAGAACTGGAAAACTACAGCGTGCAATTGATCGAGCGGCCGCTTTCACCCTTCGAGCAAATCGTACGGCAGTTGCAGTATAACCAGATCGCCGCTCTGTTACCCGATGGACTGGCCATGAGTTGGTGGTCCAAAGATCTGGAGCGTCAGTTCTCGCCCCTGGTGCGTCCGCTCAAGGCCTTTACCGAGATGAACGATCCAAACCATACCTACGCTCGTTGTCTCGAGTGCCTGGCGCCCTAAATGGTAGTTCCGACTATGGGCGCGTCGATATCAGTCGCCGCGCACATAGCGCTGGCTCAGGCGGGTGAGGCCACAGGCCAGAATACCAACCAGCAGCCACCAAGGATGGATCACCACCGCCAGAAACACGCCATCGACCAACGCCATAGCGGCGATCATCCAGGGAATCAACGGAAAACCGAGATCTGTCGGGCGACTGTTTTCCCAGCGCGCCACCACCGTGACCGAAAGGGTATAAAGCATCTGGATGCCGCCCGCCAGCCACACCAATAGCGGCACCTCCCCCACCAAGGCGACCGCGGTAACCGCGTAGACCCCGAGCCGGGTCAAGGCCATCAAAAAAACCGTCGACCAGTGACGCTTGTGCAAGCAATCGTAGAGAACAATGATTGCTACTAGCCCCAGCCCCGCCAAAGGCGCCTTGTGGTTGGGCGCCAGCATCAAAAACACAAATCCGGCGGCGAACAGCCCTAAGCTGATGGTGAGCACCGAGCGGGCACTGATGCGCCCCGAGGGAATGGGTCTATAGGGCTGACGCTCGGCGTCCCAATGGCGATCGCAATAATCGTTCAGGCTCATACCGGCGGCGTAAAAGCAGGATATGCCGAGCAGAATAAAACCGAGCGTGAAGCTCTGCGCCGTCAAGGCGCTGACAATCACAGTGGTGGTGAGTATGTTCATCCAGACGGTGGGAAGATTGCTGACCCGGCATAGCGTCAACAGAGTTTTTACCGCGGGCATAGACGCCTCTTCTATGGTTAATCGAACAAGTGTTTGAGCATTAAAGCGCACACGTCGGTAGCTTGAATTTTGTCTTTGGGTACCAGATGCGCTTCGGTGCTCATTAAAATCGGCGTGGACTCGGGCGAGCCATCGCTGACCCCGTGCGAGCCTTTAACCAAATCCGGCGCCACCGCAATCACATCCATCAAGTAGCGAAAGCCGAGTTTTTTCTGGGCGACGCGCGCAGCCGCCTTCAGCTTGGGAAAGCGCAGCCTGGGATCAAAAAACAGTTCGCAGGGATCGTAACCGGGTTTTTTGTGGATCTCTACCGTGTGAGCGTAGTCCGGCTTGCGCTCGTCATCCTGCCAGTAATAATAGGTAAACCAGCTGTCGGGTTCGGCCAGCAGTACCAGTTCGCCACTGCGTTCGTGATTCAGACCGATTTCCGCCTGCTCAGCCTTATCCAAAACCCGGGCGACACCCGGCTGTTTTTCCATGAGTTGGCGCACTGCCGGAATGTCATCGGGATTGTGCACATAGACATGGGCAATTTGATGATCGGCCACCGCGAAGGCCCGACAGGTATGGAAGTCCAGATACTCTTTACCCAAATCCACTTTCAAAGACAACATGCCCGCTTCGCGCAACAAAAGGTTGGGATGAATGGCTCGGGAAACCTTTTGAATGCCGTATTCAGACAGCACCATCACCCGGCAATCCCGGGCCTGAAAGTAGTCCAGTAAGTCGCCCACCAAAGCGTCGATTTCCGAAAGATCCTCACCTATATCGCCATCGGGGCCAAACTTCTGCAGACCGTAATCCAGATGCGGCAAATACACCAGCTGCAAACTGGGCTTGTGGGTGTCTTCAATATATTTGGCGGCGTCGGCAATCCACTGACTGGATTTGATGCTGGTGGCCGGCCCCCAGAAATTAAACAGCGGAAAGGTGCCGAGTTTTTCGGTCAGAATTTCCCGCAACTCCAGCGGCGCGGTGTAGCAATCCGGCAGCTTGCGTCCATCGGCCAGATAGAGCGGACGCGGTGTCAGAGTATAGTCGGCGTCGGTGGCCATGGCGTACCACCAGAAAGTGTTGCTGCAGGTAAATTCCGGGTCCCGCTCTTTGGCCATGTGCCAGATTTTGGGGGCCTGAATCAGCTGGTTGCTCTGGCGCCAGAGCCAAACCTCGTTCATATCCCGAAAATACCAGCCATTGCCGACAATGCCGTGTTCTGCGGGCGGCTTACCGGTCAGATAGGTGGCCTGGGCGGAACAGGTCAGCGCGGGAGTCACCGGCTCGATATCGGTGCTCTGGCCGGCCAGTTTATTGAGGCTGGGGGTATGCTCGCCGAGCAGTGAACGGGTCAGGCCCACGACGTTGATGACAAGGGTTCTGTGCATAGTGAGCTCTTTTAAAATCGAATGGCGCCTACTGCGGCCGACACACTTTGGTCACCCATTCGAGTTCGCGGGCAATACTCTGCCCTACCGAATCGGTGCGCAAATGTTCGGGCAAAACCCCGAAGCTGTAGGTTTCCACTTCCAGCGGTATATGGGCGCCAAGACGCGGCAGAAAATCTTTGAGGAACTCTTGCGTAGTGCCGCAATCACCCAGATGCTCCAGAAAAATCGGCACGTGGAAGTGTACCCGGCACTCATCGAAGTCGGCGCCGTTATCCAGCGCCTGGGTAAACTCCGGCAAATCGGTAAAGCGCTGCAAGGCTTCGCCCTTTTTGCGGCCCACGGCCTGGTGCAGATAAACCGGCTCATCGAAGCTCAGTAAGCGGCGAATTTCGCCCTCCCCGATTGCGCGTAACGCGCTGGAGACTTGAACCTTGGCAATGGGGATGTTCTCCGCATTCAGCCGGTCCAGACATTCTGCGGCACTTTCGAACTCAACCGCCTGATGACAGCAGTCAAAGCACAAACCTAGGTGAGCGTCCTGACGAGCGGACAAACGGGCGCGCATACGCCGGAAAAATTCGATCGCCTCAGAGGTGGTTTCCAGCACGCAGGCGGGCTCGGGTTCGATCGCCAGTTGCAGGGTTATGCCGGTGCGTTCCTTGAGCTGCGCAAAGTGCTCCAGGACCTGAGTGATGTGCTCCTCCACCTGAGGCCAGTCGGACTCCCTAAAGCCGTCTTTGAACGCGATCGGGACGGTGGAAATAGAAATCTGCTTTGCATCGGGTTGCAATGCCACCGCCAAATCGCCCAGGCGCTGGCTGTAGGTCACTCGGCTTGGGTTGCGCCAGTCGGGCAGATAGACCAGCTCTTTTACCCGCTGGTGATGAAAGGCGCCATAGGGAAAACCGTTGATGGTCAACAGATAGCAATCGTGCTGCCGGCACCAGTTGCGAAACTCCGTTATTGCCGCCTCATCGACATCCATGGCGGCCTGATGCGATATTCGCAAGCCGAGGGGAAAAGGCACCTGGGTGGCCCCTGTTTGGCCCAGTCGGGCTTTGACTTCCAGGGCGTGGCTTTCCAGGTTATGCATCACATCGGCCCAGGATTCTCCCGGGTGAATGTTGCTGCAGTAGGTCAAAGGGGCCATTTATCCTCCAACAGAACCCGGCGGCAGGCGCTCATGGTGGCTTGATCGATTTGATCAACTTCACGAGCTTGCCCGGCGGCGGTTAGGAGGGTGATACAGAGTCTGCCACCGAGATGCTCGCGAAACTCTTCCAGAGCTAGGGGCACATCCAGGGCTTCGAGCGCCGAGTGGCGCAAACTGAAGCCCACGCCTTCCAGCGTCTCGCGAATTTGCATCAGGGTTTGATCATCGATCATGCCTAAAGCATGAGAATAGAGCGAATCCAGGGCAATGCCTATGGCCACCGCTTCGCCGTGGCGCAGCTCGGAACCCGAAAGCTCTTCCAGCCGATGCGCGCACCAGTGGCCAAAATCCAATGGTCGGGCACTGCCCTGCTCGAAGGGATCACCACTGGTGCGAATGTGTTCAAGGTGCAACTCGGCGCAGCGCACGATCATATGTTCCATCGCCTTAGGCTCGAACTCGGCCAGGCGAGACCGCGCCTGATGCAACCAGGAGAAAAATTCCCCGTCGCGAATCAGAGCGACTTTTACCGCTTCTGCCATACCGGCAATTTGTTCCCGTGGCGGCAGACTCTTGAGCAAATCGAAATCGTTGAGCACCGCAAAAGGCGTGGCAAAAGTACCCAGATAATTCTTGCGGCCGCGATAGTTGATGGCATTCTTGACCCCGATACCGGCGTCGTTCTGGGCCAGCACGGTGGTAGGCATACGGATTAAGCGAATACCGCGATGGGCGGTGGCGGCCGCGTAACCTATAGCATCGATAACCGCTCCGCCGCCAATCACCAAAGCGAAACTGTGCCGGTCTATACGGTCAGTTTGGGTGCGCTGATAGAACTCGTCTACTGCCACCGGATCGGACTTGCAGATCTCGCCGCCGCGCACCAGCATCGGCGGCTCGATCAGCGTCATATGCTCCCGGTGTTGCTCGGCATAACGGCGCAACTGCTCGATCAAATCCGGATGCCCGGCCAGCACTTGGTCGTCAATCACCGGCAGAATTCTGTGGGGGCCGCTGCCGGCGCGCTTGAGAATATCGCTCAACAGTGGGTTTTCGGCGGCCAATAGGCCCCGGTCAAAACAGACCGGGAACTGGTAGGCCATTTCAAAGGTTTGATCGATTTGCTTCATATACTGCTAAAGCTCAATGGGTATCAGTTGGGAACCGGCTCGTCCACGCGCGGTGCCTGTCCACGCAACACCGAACTGTCGTTGTACGACTGACGCTGGTCGATGACCGCCGGGCGCGCCAGCTCTTCTTCATCGATCTGTCCCGACTGGGCATAGGCTGCCAGAGCGTTGCCCCAGGTGGTCAGTTCAATGGCTTTTGGGTCTATGCCGCGCTCCTTCATCAAATGTGCGGTTTTGGGCACCGAAAGCGGATCGCTCACCCCCCAGTCGGCCGAGCTGTCGACGATAATACGTTCGGGGCCGTAGCGCCGGACTACCTCCACCATGCGCTCAGAGCCCATCTTGGTGTTGGGGTAAATGGTAAAGGCCGCCCAGGCGCCGGCATCCAATACGGCCTGGACCGTTTCTTCGTTGTTGTGGTCAATAATCAGCTTGTGCATAGGCACGCCCATTTCCCGGGCCACATCCATGGAGCGGATAATGCCGTTCTTCTTGTCGCGGTGAGGCGAATGCACCATCACCACCATGTCGTGTTCAACCGCGAACTTCAGTTGCGCCTGATAAATCCGTTCTTCGGCTTCAGTAATCTCGTCGTAGCCGATTTCGCCTATGGCCACCACGCCTTCCTTGAGGGCGAAGTTAGGCAGAATCTCCAACGCCTCGCGCGCCAGGCCTTCGTTGTTGGCCTCTTTGGAGTTGATGCCAATCGCGCAATAGTGCGCGATCCCGAACTGGGAGGCGCGAAACCGCTCCCAGCCCACCAAGCTGGCAAAATAGTCGATAAAGCTGCCCACGTTGGTGCGCGGCTGACCCATCCAGAAAGCCGGCTCGATCACCGCGCGAATACCGGCATCGGCCATATTCTGGTAATCGTCGGTGGTACGGCTGCTCATATGAATATGGGGATCGAAAAATTTCATGGTGTTATCTCTTTGCCTCGGCGCCGTCAAACCTGCTCGAACAGGGGCGCAAATTGAGTTTGCTGACAACGGCCTTCCCGGGCGTTGTCCAGTTGAATCTGGACCTGATCTTCGGTCTCTTTGGCTTTGTGCTCAACCAGCAAGTCAAACTGCTGAGTCCGCCCCATGGCCAGGGCCATGGCTTGTCGTTCGCGGGCGTCGGCGCTAGCCCAATAACCCCGAACCAAAGCCGCGACCCGGGCCGGATAATAAGGCCCCAAGCACAGCCACAAACCTAAATATAAACTTCGGCCGGCGCTGGCACGCTCGTCGGCCCAATCCAGCGCCATGCGAGTCAGCACCTCGGTCAGGCGCTGATCCAGGCCCACAATACGATAGACTGGCAAATCGAGAAACAGTGCCTTAATCACCAACTGGTGCCAGGCGGTGTCGTCAAACTGCTCTACCGGATAAGGCGAGTCCAGGGCTATGGCCTCAAACACCGTCAACATGTTGGTTCGGCAGCCTTCAGCGGCCCGAGAAACAAAGCGCTCAGGCGCCGGCAGCAGCGGCAGGATACGATAAAAGGCACAGGTCTCGCCCTCGTCGGCATAGCGAAACAAGGTCTCGAAATCCTCCGCAAAGGAGCCTTGTTCCAGATCGGGCCTAGCCAGAATCAGCGCCGCACGCAACAGCTCAAGTCTATTCCAGGCCCCTGGGCTCCAGCCGGGGACGCAGGCCTCAGCCTGTGCCAGGTCTTCGTCCGTTAAGGCGAGTGGCTGACGCTTGGCATAGCGACTGGCCATGGACAAAAGCCCCGCAAAGCGCTGCCCGGTAGCACCCTCGGCAATTTCAGCACGGGCTTTGTCGCGAAAATCCTGAGCTGATTCGTTCAGATGACGATCCAGCAGCTGATTCAAAAATTCACTTGTCGACATAAAAAGACAACATAAGTCATATAAATGGTCGGGGAATTATACGCAAAGGCGGGCAGCTTATCGAGTTGCCGGGAAACTTGGAAGGGTCCTGGGCGGGGATACGGAAACTCTCTCCTTAGAGTTTTACAAAAGCAGGGGAAATCAGTTTGGCAGAGCTCCCTGTTCGCGCACCAACTTTTCCAGCTCCTCGGCCGGAACTGCGGGACTGAACCAAAACCCTTGCCCCCAGCTCTTGGGGCTCGATGTTTTTAGGAGCAGCTGGCGCTGTTCGTCCGTCTCTATGCCCTCGGCAATGGTGTGCAGGTTAAGGTTGGCGGCCATTTGCTGGATGATTGCCACCAGAGCGGAGCCTTTGCTGTCGGGCCGGCCCAATTCATTGACGAAGCTGCGATCGATTTTCAAGGTCTGAATGGACAGGTGCTGCAGCCGGCTCAGCGACGAATAGCCGGTACCAAAATCGTCAATGGCTACTTGAAAGCCCTGTTTTTGTAACTCGGCCAACAGACCTTCAATGGCGGCCGGGTCGGTCATCAAGGCGTTTTCGGTAACTTCCAGATGTATCCAGCTAGGATTTACATGGGGGCGCACCAAGTTGGCGAAATGATCGGCCTGAGCGTAGCAAGCCAACTGATTGATACTGAGATTGACCGCCATGGCCAACTTGAGCCCGCGGTCGTGCCAGACTCGCAATTGCCGGGCGGCGGTTTCCAGCACCCAGTCCCCAAGGGGGTGAATCAAATCGGTTTCTTCCACCAGCGGCATGAAAGAACCGGGCATGACGATCTCTCCATTCTTCTGGGGCCAGCGAATCAGAGCTTCAACCGCCACAATTTTGCAGGATTCGAGCTCAAAAACCGGCTGGTAATAGAGCTCAAACTGTTCTTCCTCCAGCGCTTGGCGCAGGCGCGATTCCTTCGAAAACCGCTCTTGGCGACTGGTAGAAATATCTTCCGAAAACAAGTGACCGCGGGCACCACCCAACCTTTTTGCCTCGTACATCGCCTTGTCGGCATTCTCGATCAGCACCACCGCGCTGCTGCCGTGATCGGGGCACAGACTAATACCCACGCTGGCCTTGATTCGATGACTGTAGCCGCCCGCCAACAGGGGCTCACTCAAATGCTGGATAATCCGTTCAGCCAGAAGATGGGCATTTTCGATAATCTCTGGCCGGGTTAGTGGTCCACCCTTTCTGGGATCATCGGCCATAACCACCAGAAATTCGTCGCCGCCCTGGCGCACCACCAAATCGCACTCGCGCACCGAGCCTTTTAGGCGATGGCCAACCTGTTTAAGCACTTCATCGCCGATCTGATGCCCCAAGGCGTCGTTGATCAGCTTGAAGCCATCCAGATCGATAAACAGTATCGCATTGGTCGCCGATGCGGAATGAGGATCAGCGAGCAGGCCGTCCAAATAATGAACAAGGTGTCGGCGGTTGGGCAGACCGGTGAGCGCATCCGTGTAGGCCATATAATGAATCTCGGCGGCTTGTTGCGCCCGCTCCCGATGCGCGCGCAGAGCGTTTAAGCCAAAGGCCAGGTTATCGGCCAGGCGCTCCAACAGCTGCTGCTCCGCTCTGCCGAAATGGCCTCGCCTATCCGAATGGATCGCCAGACAACCCGGCGGCCCGGTTTCAACTTTTAAAGGCAGGGTTATCAAGGAATGAATTCCATACGCCTGTGCCCTCCTGACAATAAAGGAGGCGGGCATTTCCTGTTCAATGTCAGAAACTACGCAGGTAAGACCGGTGCGGATAGTCAGCCTGGTGGGTCCGGGGTAGTCGGGATCGGTGGCCCAGATATCAATCAAGTCGGGAACGAAATCTGTCGCGGGTCCCGCGCAGGCGCGTATCTCTACGGGGCTTCGACTCCCCTCAGACGCGAAACCTATCCACGCCAGACTGTAGCCGTCCTGATCCACAATGGATCGGCACAACTCATTAATGAGCTCTTCCTCGGTTTTGGAGCGCACTATGACCTGATCACAGACATTCAGGGTGCGCAGCGAGTTGACCACGCCGGAAATCTGACGCCGGGATTCATCCTGCTGCCGGGACAGGCACCGAAGGCGCAGCAGGTTATCAATTCTGGCGCGCAGCTCTGCCTTGCAAGTGGGCACCCGCAGAATATCATCGACACTTCGTCCCAATTCAAGCGCAACATTGAGATGAATGGCAGCTCGACTGTCGACAACCAGTAACACCGGCAGAATTTTAGGATCGGCGCCGCGACGCAACTGCCGAATCAGCTCGCGGTGAAGCCGCAACGAGGCGATATCGACTACCACCAACTCTAGATTTCCCGCCGCCGCGTCCTCATCCAGACCTTCAAGACTGCGGCGCAGCTGAAACTCTTCCCCCAGCATGCCATTGAGCAGCCGGGCGTTGGTGTCGCTCGCCAGTAAGACGGCAATAGTGGCGGCCGACGCCGGTACCAGCTCATGGTTAATCATTCTGAGTCACTACCATTGTTTGGCAATATTTCCGGGGTTCCGCTCAGGATCCCCCGCAAGTCGGACAGCGGCGAGCCGACCACCACACCCTTGGCGGTAATTTCGAAATCTCGCAGGGTTCTTTCAAAACTGCCCGCTCGCTTCTTGAGCACGCCGATGCTTTTGCGCAGCTCACCTCTCAATTCCAGGTAGCGCAGCATGATAATGTTGTCAGCGAGATAGCTGAGACCGTATTCGGTTACCCGCGCCTGAACGCCGGTGATGGAAAAAATTTCATTCACCAGAATGACGGTGACCCCCATATTGACCAAATAACGACACTGGGCGTGGACTCGCTCCTGCAACTCCTCGCCGCGCACCGACTGATGAAAACCGGACAGACTGTCGATCATCACCATGGTCGTGCCTCGCTCCTCGACCTCTTGCCGTACGCAGGCGGCGAACTGATCGGGATTGTAGTGCAGCGGCTCCACCGCCTCGAAGCGCAGCTTGCCGCTCTCGACCATGTCATCGACCGGTATGCCTACCTGCCGGCAGCGAGTGAAGAAAGTCGAACTCCCCTCGTCAAAGCAATAGATAACCGAACGCTCGCCGCGCCGGGCCGCCTCACTCATCAATTGGGCCCCGAGAGTGGTCTTGCCGACGCCGCTGGGGCCAGACACCAAGGTGACCGTACCGCGTTCGAGACCGCCGTGGGTCAAATCATCAAATTCGGGCATGCCGGAACCCAGCTGCTCGTGCTCAATAGTCCGGCCGTGCCGATCCGGCACCAGCCGGGGGTAGAGCGTCATACCGCCTGAGCCGAGCTGATAATAATGCCGCCCTTCGGCAAAGGAAGAGCCGCGCAATTTGGTAATACTGCAACGGCGGCCGTGTTCGGTCTGCTCCAGAGTAATGACCCCATCGCTCAGAAACGGCAGCGCTTCATCGTCCGCTTCCGGTCCCTGTTCCGAAGTAAAAACCACCGTCGCGCCTTCCGAGGTGAGGGTTCGCAGCAGCGATAGAGCCTGCTTGCGAAACTGAAAGGCGTCGACCGACAGATAGCGCATTTGGCTGAGCGAGTCGATCAGAATGCGTTTGGGCTTGCGCTCCCGGACATGGGCCAGAATTTCGTCGTGAATGGCATTCCCTTCCACATCCCAGCTTTCCAGCAGACTGTAGCTACCATTGAATTCACCAGCCCGCTCCGGCGAAAGATCCAGTACCGCCACTCGATCCATCGCCAAGCCGCTGCGCTCGGCATTTTCGCGCAGTTGTTGTTCGGACTCTCCGAGACTGATAAACAGGCTGTCATCGTCGGGGTTGTCGATCAAAAAGTGCAGACCGAGGGTGGTTTTTCCGCAACCGGGTCCGCCGCGAATCAAATAGGCCCGTCTGGGAATCAAGCCGCCGTGGAGAATTTCATCAAAACCGCGCACGCCGGTGGGTAGGCGAGCATCAAGAGGGGAATTAGACATAAAAATCCTGAAACAAAACCAATCAAGGGTGGGAAAATATTAAGGGAGGGGTTGCAAAGAAAGGCAAATTTTCGACAGCGTAACCCAGAATAGCAAGAATCCGAAAAACAGATATATCGCATAAATAGCGAGGTTTCTGCTCGATAGCGGCGACTTGAGAAAATGGATACTAACCGGGTCGGGAGGCGCAGCCGCAGGGCCGGCAATCCGACCTTTGCCCAAGTTCCAGACATAAAAAAGCCCCGCAGCTAACTGCAGGGCTTTTTCGAAGATGGCGCACTCGGGAGG
>CAZKCY010000003.1:0-9398 GCA_964551155.1 uncultured Marinimicrobium sp.
GCGAACCCGTGCTGAGAGCACAACAGCCTCGCCGCATCAGCGAGTTCCGCGGCGGCCGCCGGCTCGCGCCGTTGCACGCGGAGGTATTGGGACACGCTCAGCGCAAACGCCAAGCTAAAAGGATGCGCAAGCTCGCGCGCGAGAACGAGAGCGTGGTCCATCTGCCGTAGCGCTTCCTCGCGGTAGCCAAGGAAGTCCATGCACCATGCGGCGTAGAGCCGGCAAACGACACCGGGATCCTCGCCGTAGACCACTATGGCAACGTCGGGCTTTTCAGTGAAACTGCCGTCTTCGCTCAGAATTGCTTCGCCGCCGGAGGCCTCTACGGTAGCTTCAATGCCATCGTAAATCGACGTGGCGCCGGGGAAGTCTTCGTTGACGTTGCCGGTACCCTGCCAGGAAATCGACCAGCCGCCGGCCTGCTTGCCGATGTTGTGGGCGCCGTCACCGGCTACCAGCACCCGGCTGTTGGGCGACAGAGGCAGCAAACCATTCTGGTTCTTGAGCATCACCAAAGACTGGCGTACGGCGCGGCGGGCTACCTCCCGGTGCTCGGGCGAGCCCAATACCGATTCGTCGCCGGCCAACACACGCTCCGAAGGCGCACCTTTTTCAAACAAGCCGGCGCGCAGCTTGACCCGCAGAATGCGGGTCACCGCGTCGTTGATTCGCTCCATGGGAATAACGCCGGTACGGGCCTGCTTCAGGGTGTTTTGATACAGAGTTTTCCACTCCGGCTCGGGCACCATGAAGATGTCCAAACCGGCGTTGATGGAATCGGGGCAATTGAGGGCGGTACAGCCGGGAATAAAGCCGTGGCCGCTCCAGTCGCCCACCACCAGGCCGTCGAAGCCCATTTGCTCTTTGAGCACATCGGTCAACAGGTATTCGTGGCCGTGCATGCGGGTGCCCTGCCAGCTGGTGAAAGACGCCATGACCACTTGCACGCCCGATTCTATGGCACTGAAATAACCCGGGGCGTGAATGTCGCGCAGGGTTTGCTCATCGCCCAGAGTTTCGCCTCTGTCGATACCCTGAGCCGTGCCACCATCGCCGATAAAGTGCTTGGCGGTTGCGATCACCCGCTTTTCGGTCAGAAACTCATCGCTGCCGCCCTCGCCTTGCAGGCCCTCGACCATGCGCCCGGCATAGGCTTTAACAATTTCGGGGTCTTCTGAGTAGGCCTCGTAGGCCCTGCCCCAGCGGTCGTCGCGGGCCACCGCGACGGTAGGAGAGAAGTTCCAGTCCAAACCGGTAACCGCGATTTCCCGCGCGGTCACCCAGCCAACGTCTTCGATCAGATCGGGGTTGTGGGTGGCGCCCAGACCAATGTTGTGGGGAAACAAAGTGGCACCGATCACGTTGCCTAAACCGTGCACGGCATCGGTGCCCCACATAATAGGCACCCCGGTACGGCCGCCGGTTTGGTCCACCGAAGCGTGGTAATAGCTGTCCGCCAGCGCTACCCAATCTTCGATAGGCGCGTATTTGTTGTTGCCCGGGGTAGTACCGCCGCCGTTGAGTACCGAGCCCAAATGGTATTCGCGCACATCTTCCGGAGTTACTTGTTTGATTTCCGGCTGAATCAGCTGGCCGATTTTTTCCTCGAGGGTCATTTGCTCAAGCAGAGCTTCAACGCGAGCTTCGATCTGCGGGTCTTTAGCCACCGAGCTGGTGAGCTTGGGCCATTCCACGGCGGTCTTCGCTTGCGCATCGGTTTGGGTCGTCTGCGCGACGGATCTGGTTTCCGGCTCCTCGGGGCTGCAGCCGATCACTGTCAGCGCCAGAGCTGCTAGAAAAAGACAAGTTTTGGGATTGTTGTGCATAGTGTTGGACCTGTTGTGAAGCCTATTGTTAGGGCGGCTTTTATCATTCTAAGTTCGAAGTTTAGTCAGCTTGGCCAGCGGTTGCCGGTGCCGGCCCGTCTAGAGCTCTTTTTAATTTCAACTGCGTATCGTCAAGCGGAGGGGGTACCGACACGACAGCGCTGTCAGATACAAATACACTTGCCGCGAATATAAGTAGCGGAGCTCCGGCATAATAACACGGCTTAGGCGAAAAGCTGCCCGGAACACCTGCTGGCCACCCCGCTCCCATCCAAGACGCGTTCAGCGCTCTCTCATGCCAACATCTGGCCGCTGAATAGCCCCTGCACCTGGCAAAATTTGGGCTTGAGCGCCGCAGCGCCTAGACTAAAACATATTGCGATTAAATTTTATGGGAACTCCATGGCAGAGATTTACGATCTGGCGCTCAACTTGTTGACCGCACTCACCATTGGCCTTTTGGTGGGCACCGAGCGCGGCTGGCGGGACCGCGAAGAGCGTGAAGGGAGCCGAATTGCCGGCATCCGCACCTTCAGTCTCATTGGCCTGCTGGGCGGCGTTTCGGCATTATTGGCCCAGGAAAGCAGCGCCCTCGTGATCGCGGCGGTGTTCGTTCCAGTTGTCGCACTCATCATTGTGGCTTACGTGCTGGAGCACCGACAGAGCAATAACCTGGGCACCACCAGTGCCTTTGCAATGATGCTGGTTTTTGCGTTGGCCGCCTGGTCCACCTACGGTTATCAGATTATCGCAATCGCGACCACGGTCGTGGTCACAGCAATTCTGGGCTACAAGCCGGCCTTGCACAGGTTGTTGCAGAAAGTGACACCAGAGGAGCTGTTTTCCGGAATCAAATTTCTGATGATATCGGCCGTGCTATTGCCCTTGTTACCCAATCAGGGCTACGGCCCCTGGGAGGCCTTTAATCCCTATTGGATCTGGCTGATGGTGGTGCTGATTTCGGGCTTGTCATTTGTCGGCTATATCGCCATTCGCCTGGCGGGCGATCGAATGGGCACTCTGATTACCGCCATTGCCGGCGGTCTCGCCTCGTCCACCGCCGTGACTTTTACGTTGTCTCACTTTGCCCGTCGCCAGGGCGGTAAAAAGTTGTTCCTGGGAGGCATCTTGGTGGCCGCCATAATCATGTTCGGCCGCGTGATCGTAGAGGTGGCGCTGGTCAATAAAGCCTTGCTCTGGGATCTCTGGCTGCCCTTCGCCTTTATGGTCACGGCACTGAGCGCCGGTGTGATCTGGCTGTTGTTGCGCCGAAAAAAAGAAGCCCACGAGCAATCGCAGGAATACCAAAACCCTCTTCAGCTGGCCATGGCGCTCAAGTTCGGGGCTTTGCTCGCCATTATTCTTCTGCTTTCGGAGGCCATGCAGGCCCGGTTTGGCGAACAGGGTATCTATGCACTGGCGGCCATTTCGGGATTAATGAACGTGGACGCAATCACCCTTTCGCTGGCCAAAATGGCAAGCGGTAGCATCAATCATCAAGTGGCCGCGCTCGGCATAGTGCTGGCGTCGGCCGTAAACACCTTAGTCAAAGGCGTCATTTTTGCTTTTGTGGTCGGCTTTCGGCACAGCAAAGGGTTGTTGACCTTTCTACTCTGCGCCACTCTGCCCGGAGTGCTGCTGGCCGCCTTCATCAGCTAAAACATTAAGCCAATTACTTGCAAATACCGCACCCGTAGCTAGGTTTACAACTCAGCGTTCACTCATCGCGAATCGGAGAGACTATTTATGGGTAAGGGCTCCAAGCCGTCAAAATCGGGCAAGCAATCTGCCCCCGACCAGCAATGGAAAGGGCCGGGCACTAGTGCGGCGGGAGCCGAGCCGCCCAGCTGGCTGCGTTTTATGAACGCTCTGCTGTTGGGCTTCTTGGTGTTTTATCTGCTGCAGGTTTTTACCCAATCCGGGGTTCGGGAGCTGTCGTTCACCGAATTCAAAGAGCGGGTGAACGAGGGCCAAGTAAAGGAAGTAACCATTGAAGGCCATCAGGTCAGAGGCCTGCTCGAATCCGAAGAGAAGACCGAAGATGGGGAAACCGAACCCAGCCCCTTTCGCAGCCATATCCCCGAGTTCGCCGACAGTGATCTGCTGCGGCTTCTCGAGCAAAATGAGGTCACTATCAACGCCGAGGAAAGCGGTCGGGACTGGTGGTCGCGCCTGCTGATCAGCTTTCTGCCCTGGCTGATAATTTTGGGAATCATTTTCTATTTCGCCCAGCGCATGCAAAAACAAATGGGCAGTCAGCAAGGCGGTGGCATGTTCAGCTTTGGCCGCTCCAAGGCCAAGCGCTTTCGGGAGGATCAGCCTTCCAAAAACTTTGACGATGTCGCCGGTTCGGAAAACGCCAAAAAAGATTTGGGCGAGATAGTCGACTATCTGCGCGATCCCAGCTACTACGAGCGTTTGGGCGCCAAACTGCCCCGAGGGCTTTTGATGGTCGGCCCGCCGGGTACCGGCAAGACCCTAATGGCGCGCGCCGTAGCAGGGGAAGCGGACGTACCCTTTTTCTCCATTTCCGGCTCCGAGTTTATTGAGATGTTTGTCGGTGTGGGGGCTTCGCGGGTACGCGACATGTTCAAACAGGCCCGCAAAGAGGCGCCTTCGATTATTTTTATCGACGAGCTGGACGCCATTGGCCGCTCGCGGGGCACAGGCGTAGGCGGAGGCCACGACGAACGCGAACAAACCCTCAACCAGATACTGTCGGAAATGGATGGCTTCTCGGAAGGAGAGACCGTGGTAGTCATCGCCGCCACCAACCGTCCCGATGTGCTGGATCCGGCACTGATGCGCCCGGGTCGTTTTGATCGCAAGGTTACGCTGGATCGGCCCCACAAAGAGGCACGCGAGAAAATTTTGCAGCTGCACGCGAAGAAAATCGAACTGCACAAAAATGTCGACCTCGAGGCAGTATCACGGCGCACCGTGGGGTTTTCCGGCGCCGAACTGGAAAATCTGGTCAACGAAGCGGCACTGTTCGCCGGCCGCGAGGGCGCCAAAGCCGTAGAGATGAAGCACTTCGATCAGGCGCGCGACAAGATTTTGATGGGCTCCGAACGCGAACACCATATGGGCGAGAAAGAACGGCGCATTATCGCCTACCACGAGTCAGGGCACGCTTTGACAGCCTTGCTGTTTCCCAAGGCGGATCCACTGGAGAAAGTGACCATCATTCCGCGCGGCCAGGCTTTAGGTGCCACCGAGCAGGCGCCGGACGAAGACCGCCTGAATATGGGTTTCAGTTATCTGAAGGATCGGATCGCTGTGATGCTCGGCGGACGGGTATCCGAAAAGCTAATTTTCGACGAATACAGCAGCGGTGCGGAGAATGATATCGACCAGGCCACCCGTTTGGCCAGGCGCATGGTGTCCCGCTGGGGCATGAGCGATGCCATTGGTCCAGTGTCCTGCAGCACCAGCCAGGAAGAGGTTTTCCTCGGTCGGGAAATTTCCCGGGAGCGAGAGTTTAGCGAGAAGACCCTGGAGCGTATCGATGCCGAAGTCTATCGCCTAATCACCGACATCGAAGTGGAGGTCGGCAAACGCCTCAAAGACAAACAGGACAAACTCGAGAAATTAGCCGAAACCTTGCTGGAAGAGGAAACCTTGGGAGCCGATGAGATAGACGATCTGCTAGGAAAAGAGATCGCGGATTCCAATCGCCGGCAAGGTTCAAAAAAATCGACTGAGAATCAATCTCGGAAACAGGGTTCTAACGAGAATAAGAAAAAAGAAGAGTCAGAACAGAAAGAAAAACCTGAAACCAAACGGGATTAAGGTTGAGAATCCACTTTCACGCTTGAGCTGCGGACAAGCAATACATGAGCAAGCTCATGTATTGCTTGCAATCGCTAGCCTACCAGCTTGGCGTCCATAGTGATCTCGGCATTTAAGACCTTGGATACCGGGCAGCCCTCTTTGGCCTTATTGGCGGCTTTTTCAAAACCTTCGGCGTCGAGACCGGGCACCGAAGCTCTTACGTCGAGATGAATAGCGGTAATCGAAAAGCCGCCTTCCACCTTTTTAATTTCCACACTGGCTTTGGTATCGATGCTGTCGGGGGTATGGTCATCCTCCCCCAGAATCATCGACAAAGCCATGGAAAAACAGCCCGCATGGGCGGCGCCAATCAGCTCCTCCGGATTGGTGCCGATACCGTTTTCAAAGCGCGAATCAAAGCCATAACGCTGGTTTTCCAGAGCACCGGTTTCGGTGGAAATAGTACCTTTACCGGCCTCGAGGCTGCCTTCCCAGTGAGCACTTGCGTTGCGTTTCATAGTTCCTCCTTAGCGTGAGTTTTGGTTTGCTTCTGTCAGTTTTAGCTCCAGGTCTTTTGGACATCACGAACGGGTCAAATAACGACGCAGATCCTGGGCGTTCTGCACCGCGTGACCGTCTTCATCATTATTAAAGTAAGCGTAAACATCACAGCCTTTTTGCAAATAGTCTTGTATTTTTTGCGCCTGAGCCGTCAGATATTGGTGCGAATAACTGCCTTGATAGTGATCTCCGTGATAACGCAAATAAGTCCAGTCTGCGGTCAGGCGCTCGGGATGATCGGGCAGCATGTCGTGCACACAGAGGGCGGCGTTATGGTGCTCAAGAACCTCGTAAACTTCCTCGCACAACCAACTCTTATCTCGAAACTCCAGCGCCCAACGATGCTCGCTGGGGGCCTGCTTCAAAAACTCGTCGAGCCTTTCTGGATTCGCTTGCCAGCGACCGGGCAATTGCACCAGTATGGGACCCAGCTTTTGGTCCAGGCACTCGGCCAACGCAAGAAATCGCTCAATAGGTTCTTCGGGATCCTTGAGCTTTTTGATATGACTCCCGAACCGACTGAACTTAAGCGCAAATAAAAAATCCTTTGGCGCAGTCTCGCGCCAGTTATCAAAGGTGTTCTCAGCAGGCAAGTTGTAAAAGGTATTATTGATTTCGACCGTATCGAAAACTTGAGCGTAATACTCGAACCAACGCTTTTTCGGTATCGAGTCAGGATAGAAAACGCCGTTCCAGTGATCGTATTGATAGCCCGAGGTGCCAACGTGGACTTTTCCCTGGCGGCTCATAAGTTTCGTCTCCTGTCTGATTGGGGTAGAAAAAAGAGCCCCTTAAAGGGGCTCGGCTTCTCTACTTCTCCCAAAATCGCGGTAGAGCGGACGCTCAAGCCTATTTCAGGTATTCCGGCAAATGCTTGCGCAGCTCTCGAGTATTTTTGCCGGTGAAGTCTTTGGCAATTTCTTCCACAATCAGGGGCTTTAGCTGATCGCTCATATGCTTGCGCAGCTCGCCCAAAAATGAGGGCGACGCCGCCAAGTAAATGCGTTCAACCTTACCTTGAGTGCGCTCTTTGTCGAGTGTTTCCGCCAGTTCGCGCGCAAAACTCTCGATTTTGACTTCTTTCGGGTCAGTGGTTTCATCCACGCCACTGCGGGAAACAAGAGACTCACCCTGACTGCCCCGGTCGTATAAGCGCCCTCGTTTATCGTCCATCAAGTCGCCTTCGTGCATGCGAGCTTCAGGGTTACTTTCTTGCTCCAATTCAATCAGTTCGCCGGTGGGACTTTCGACGGTAAAGAAACGCGCCATAGCCGCATTGGCAACAACAATTTGAACTTTGGGCATGGTGAAGTGAGTGTTTGTCATATTTGCTCCTCCTGAATTAGGGCTAGGCCGAATTCGGCTCCCCTTCGGCTAATAGCGTCGGAATGAACAATTGGCGCCTTTTAGCTAGTTTCGCTCTCGACACATTAACTGTGCCGAGTGCTGGCAACCACTGCCAAAATGGCAGCGCCGTAAAACAGAAAATTGACGCCCAAAATGATGCCGGCAAGAAATACGGTTTGCTCGGGCCAGCCAAAAAGCAGCAAAGCCCCGAGCAATAAGGACAATACCCCTGAGGCCATCAACCAGCCCCAGCTGGAACTAAAGCGCATATTGATCGACAGAATGATTTCGAGCAGCCCTTCGAGCAACAAAAAGATGGCAATCAGAGTAGCCAAAGCAATCGCGCCCGCCATGGGCAGAATCAACATGGCAATCCCAACCGCTGCGGATAACAAGCCGGAAAACAATAACCAACCGGAATGATCGACACTGCCCTGATAGATTTGATAGACACCACTGATAATGAGCAGCGCTCCCAGAAGTAACTCGACGCCGATCACTGTGATATTGGGCAACAACAACGCCAAAACACCGGCAATCAGAAACAATATCCCCTGGACGACATACCAGCGGCGGCTGCGCCGGATGGCGCGCTCAAGTCGGGTTTGTAATTGATTGGGGTCTAGAGGTTGCTGTTCTGAGTCGGTCATCGGCGGCTCCTGGTTTTAGAGGAAGGCGAGCGACACCATAGATTTAAAAGCTAACGAATAAGCTGTGCGGTCGCACTCGACTTCCAGAATTGACTGTGAAGGCATTTCACCAAACTTCAGTGTCTGGTAACTCGGCGCCTCTCACTTAAATGTAGCAAAGGCTCCCGATGGGCACAAACAAGCCGCCTATTTAGTAACTCAGAAAGCCTCGGATCACCGCCGCAATACCCGCCAGCGCGGCGACCGAAAGAATGATTGGACGCAAAGAAGCGAAAGGCAACCGGTATACCAGGTGACCCGAAAGCCAGAAGCCGAAGATTACTCCGGGAAAGGTAAGCGCCACCAACTTAAATTCCGCCATACCTATATAACCGGCGGGCGCCAGCACCAGTATCGAAGCGCAGCTGCCAAATAAGAAAAACGCCGCCAGATTGCCGCGTACCAGGGGGCCGGCTTCGTTCTGATAAATCAGCCCCATGGGCGGGCCGCCGACGGCAGTAATGGTGCCCATGTAGCCAGAGGCGCCGCCCGCAATCATGCTGCTTTTGGCAGTCAACAAAGGTTTCCAGCCCACCACACTGAGCCCGACCGCCAACAGAATCAACCCGCCAAAGGCCAGCTCGAAGCCCTGTTTACTGAGCACTGTGAGGGTAAGCCCTGCCAAAAGGGTACCGACAATATTACCGCCTATGGCATAGCGAACTGGCCGAAAGTTGATACTGGCGCGGTTGCGTACCAGCATTAGCACATTCAGCAAAACTGCAAGAATGATCATGGGGCCGGGCAGAAACGCGGGGCTGATTAGAAATACCAATGGCGCCGAAAGGGTTCCAATACCATAGCCCGCCACGCCCTGAAGACAAGCTCCAGCGATCAGTGCCAAATTGGCCAACAGCAATTGTAAGAGCGTTAAGTCGGACACAGGGGGCCTTTATTAATGCAACGGCTAAAACCAAGCAGGCATGCGCTAATAGCGCAATTGTAGGCCAGTTCGCCCTCTACAACATCTTTAGAGCGCATTAAAGGCAAAGGGAATGACCTCATCAATGGCTTTGGCTCCGACCATGCACATCAGCAGTCGATCGATGCCCAGCGCCACGCCGGCGGTGTCCGGCAAACCTGCATCGAGCGCCGCGATAAGCTTTTCATCCGTGGGATAACAAGGCAGGTTTTCTCGTGCGCGCTTGTCCAGATCGGCGCGGAAACGCTGGCGTTGCTCCTGGGCATGACCCTGCTCATG
>CAZKCY010000003.1:9408-21134 GCA_964551155.1 uncultured Marinimicrobium sp.
GCCAACTCCATGCCGTTGATAAACGCTTCAAAGCGCCGAGCGACCCTCTGGCCGCGCTCATCAATGGCAAGTCGCGCAAGCGCCGCCTGGCTCGCCGGATAATCGTAAATCACGGTCAGGCCTGGGCCGAGCTTTGACTCCAGCACATGGCTAACGAGCAGATCGAGCCAGAGATCGCGGTCATCCGACACTATGCCGGTTTCAATATGCTGACGCGCTATCGTCTCGAGCTCAGAGGCGCTGGCGGTGTGCGGATCGACGTCGAGATTGCGCTGAAACCAATCGCGGTAACTGTATTTCTCGGTTTCCAAGGCGGGCATCAGACTGATGACAAGATCGGTCAACTCCTGCATCAGGCGGTGATCGTCGAAGCCCGGCCGGTACCACTCCAGCAGGGTAAACTCGGGGTTGTGCCGGCGGGAGCTTTCGCCGTTGCGAAATACCTTGCCGAGCGAGTAAATGGGCCCGCTGCCAGCCGCTAAAAGGCGCTTCATGGCAAATTCGGGCGAGCTTTGCAAATAGTAGCTTCGGCCCGCGCAGTGGGCGATGACCGAATCGATGTAGGGATCAGTGACCGCGGCGGCGCCCATCACCGGCGCCTCTATTTCCAGCACCCCGCGCGCCGCAAAAAAATCTCTCACTTGCTGGTAAAGATGGGCGCGCTGGTGAAGATTGGCAAGTGCAGCCGATGGGCGCCAGTCGGTCATAGCAAAGCAGTCCTGACAGCCGGGAGCAGGCGCAAAACCCCGAACCCGGCAATCTGTGAGAGTTTAAGCACCAGCGCTCATCAATCCTTGGAAGCTCGACCCAGGTACTCCCCAGTGCGGGTATCGACGCGAACCACGTCGCCTTTGTTCATGAACAAAGGCACCTTTACCACCGCCCCAGTGCTCAAAGTAGCCGGCTTGGTACCGCCCTGGGCAGTATCGCCTTTCAAGCCGGGGTCGGTGTCCACCACTTCCAGCTCAACATGGTTCGGCGGAGTCACCGCTAGCGGCGCACCGTTGTAGAGGGTGACTATGCACTTATCCTGCTCCTTGAGCCATTTGGCGGCATCGCCCACGGCCTCGCTATTGGCAGCGTGCTGCTCGAAGCTCTCCGGATCCATAAAATGCCAGAACTCGCCGTCGCTGTAGAGAAACTCCATGGTCTGGTCGGCCACATCGGCGCCCTCGAGGCTCTCGCTGCCGCGGAAGGTGCGCTCCCAAACTCGACCGGTTTTCAAGTTGCGCAGCTTGACCCGGTTAAAGGCCTGGCCTTTGCCGGGCTTGACCAGCTCGTTCTCCAAAATATTACAGGGATCGCCGTCCAGCATAACTTTAAGCCCGACGCGGAAATCGTTGATAGAATAGGTGGCCATATACCCTCACACTGAATGGTTGGATCTGAAAAGGCGCCCATGATACATCGAACCGCTGCCACATGGCAGAGCCCCCGCTGGCAAAATGAATTGGCGGATCTGATTCGCTCACCGGCCGAGTTGATCGAACTGCTAGGGTTGGACAAAGCTCAGCTGCCAGCGGCCCTGGCGGCCAGTAATGACTTTGAGCTCAGGGTGCCGCGCGCCTATGCTTCCCGGATTCGCAAAGGTGACCCGGACGACCCTTTGCTGCGTCAAGTTCTTCCAATAAGCGATGAGCTGATTGGGGCGCCCGGCTACAGCATCGACCCGCTGGGTGAAGCCGATGCCAACCCGCTTCCGGGCCTGATTCACAAATATCATGGCCGGGTGCTGCTGATCGTCTCGGGCAGCTGCGCGATCAACTGCCGCTACTGCTTCCGCCGGCACTTTCCCTATCAGGACAACAACCCGGGGCGAGCGCGCTGGCAAGAGGCACTTGATTACATCTCGGCCGACCCGAGCATTTCCGAAGTCATCTACAGTGGCGGGGATCCGCTTAACGCCCCCGATCGCCAGCTTGAGTGGCTCACCTCGCGGGTGGCGGACATACCCCACTTGCGCCGGTTGCGCATTCACAGCCGCTTACCGGTCGTGCTCCCCAACCGAATCGACGAGGACTGCATAGCCTGGATGACCGGCCACCGGCTCGAAACCAGTTTGGTGATCCACAGCAACCACGCCCAGGAATTGGACACCTCGGTGTCCGACGCCCTGGCACGGCTCAAGCGGGCCGGCATTACCCTGCTCAATCAAACCGTGTTGCTCAGGGGTGTCAATGACTCGGTGCCGGCGCTAAGCGAATTGAGTGAGCGCTTATTTAGCTGCGGCGTGTTGCCTTACTACCTGCATCTGCTGGACAAGGTCGCTGGCGCGCAACACTTTGACCTACCATTGGATACCGCCAAAGAGTTACATCGTCAGCTGGAGGCGACCCTGCCCGGTTACTTGGTACCGAGACTGGTGCGGGAAATCGCCGGAGCCAGCAGCAAAACGCCAATTCGCTAATGCAAACCGACTTAAACCGGCGCTCTGGTCGCTTTTGCGCATTTAATGGATGCAAACTCCGCTATAGTCAGTAACATCGGTCATCCGGGGGTGACTTTTTGTTTGCGTTAGAGGAGACACAGCTTTTCAGCACCGAGGTCAGCAGCCCAACGCTGACCGATAATCAAATTATCAAAGAGTTGCGCTAGCAATGAAGGATGACCAACAAATTCATACTCTGCTGGAACGTCTGAAGCTTCCACCTCAGGATCTGACCCAACTGAGTTTCTGTGGTGGCAGCAAGCCGAGCAAGGTGCGCGACTGGGTGGAAAGCCTGCCGGTCATGCGCATCAGTTATGTGTGCAGCCTGCTGTATCAATCGCTGCCGGAAATTGCCCGCTTGAAAGTCGCTCCCGAGCAGCGTTTAGAGATGCTCGAATATCTTCGTCCGGCGGTGCATCAGGCGATTCAAGGACTCTCCAATCAGTTTCTCAACCAACCGCTGATACTCCCCGACGCGGCACGTAAAGCGGCCACAGTGGCGCAAGCGCTGCAAAAACATATGGCCAACGGCTACTTGGTAACCAGCCGAGACTTGGTACTGAAGAGCAAGGCCGGCTCCGAGCTTGGCGATTCGCTGGCGCGCGCCCTTCATAGAGGCCTGACCGGGCTGGGACTGCTGCTACTGCGCAGCTATCAACTCTACCTACCGGTGCCGGAGCGCCTTTGGCAGGAACTGCACAGTCTCTACTTACTGGCGGAGCGGTTGCAGCTGCACCGCCAGCCGGTGCCCGACCCTCTGCCGCATCACACCGGCCTCCATACCATAGAGCGCAGCTATCTCCGGTTGCTGCTACTGGCCTCGGCGCATCCCAACCAGCTGCGCCAGGAAGAGGTCAGTGCCACTTACAATGCCCTTGAGGAGCTGGCGCCCTTAGCACAGTTGACCCTGTACCAGCAGGAGGACCAGAGGGGTCAGCTATTCGCGGTGGACTTGGATAGCAATCAAGGGCCCTTGTACCGGACTCGCATGTCCTCCGAGGCTCGAGAAACAAGAGAGCTGGATACCAGTCAGCTGGTCGCTCGACTGATCATGGAAGCTTCCGAAACCAGCTCGCGCGGTACCGCGGGGCGCAACAGCTACGGCCTGCTGGCTCCGCTGACCGAACATCTGATCAATTCCTGGAATCTGCTTGCTCAGCGGAGCTTCGAGCGCCAACAGGGGCGAGGTCAACTGGAAGTGACCGTGGGCTTGTCCAACCTGCATTTTCATTTGGCGGACCAGCAACCTTTCAAGTTGTTTTTGGATAAAGGCAGCGTTACCCAGAGTGAGGATGCCGGCCTGTTTGCAAAACTGACCCGGGCCAACAAAACCAAATCCCAGCTTGATGACGACCCCTGGGGTAACGCTTTCGACGTCGGAGGAAGCCCCTTGGCTGGCTCCGACCTGCCGAGCCTGAACATAGAACGCAATATCCGCCAGCGCCAGCAAAGCGAATATCAGGGCGAGCACCCCACCTACCTGCTCCCCATAGTGGATATCAGCCCTGGGGGTTACCGACTGGAGTGGCGCGAGCGTATTCCCAGCCAGGTCAAAGCCGGTGAGCTTTTGGGTGTTCGGGAGGAGGGCCGGCGCAAATGGAGCCTGGCGGTAGTGCGCTGGGTGCAGCAAACCAAAAACGCCACCCTGCTCGGCTTGCAGACCATTGCCCCCCAAGCCAGCCCCATGGGCGCGGCCATCGTTTACAAAACCGGCGGCTATTCGGAATATTTGCGCGCCCTGCAAGTACCGGCGCTCAAGGCATTGAACCAGCCCGCCACCCTGATTACCAACGCTGTCTCGTTCCAGGAGTACTGCAAAGTAAGGCTTTTTAAACCCTCGGACGACCAGTTTGATCCCAAGCGCTCCAGCGAGATCACCATTCAGCTCACTCGAAAGCGGTTTTCGACAGGTGCTATCAGTCAATTCGAGTTTCGGGAGCTGGCCAGTGCGAGCGGCCGGGAGAAGGATCCTCTGGATGAGGAGAACTAAGCCCTTAAATTGCCCCAATTCAGCGCAAGAACGACCATAATTGGTCTAAATGGCGCAGGAAACCACATTGATGTTGAGAGGATTCCATATTGGGGTAATATACCGATTAAATTCGATTCTATAAGAGTCCAAATCTGGGTGGCCAGAGTAATACCCTCCTGCAATTGCCGGAATCCAGGGATAAACCCTTTTCCTCAGGAGCCTGCCAGCACCCTCCACACTAAGCCTTTATGGATCCCAATGAGACTATCCGGCTACTGATACTGAATGATTCGCGCGAGGAAGCCGAACGTTTAATCAGTATGCTGCACAATGCCGGCCGCCCCAATAGGGCTCAGCATGTCGCCAACGAAGAGACCTTGGCCAAGCTGCTTCAAGAGCAAGCCTGGGATTTGTTAATCGGCCACGACCAAACCACCAGCATTAGCCCTACCGCCGCTGCCAAGCAAATTCGACGACTCAATCGGGACGTTCCCATCATTCTGCTTACCGATGACGAAACCGGCGCCGCAGTGGTAGAGGGCATGAAGCTAGGTGCCTCCGATGTCGTGCGCTTGGACGAGGACCAGCACTTGTTAATGGTGATTCAGCGCGAGCTGGAAAACCGCGAACAGCGCCAGTTACGCCGTTTGGCGGATCGCCGCTTTCGGGAAGCGGAACGGCGCAGCCAGCAACTGCTGGACAGCTCCCGCGATGCTATAGCCTACGTTCAGGATGGCCTTTACCTTTACGCCAATGAGTCTTTCGCCGAGCTGTTTGGCTACGACGACAAAGACGAAATCGACTGCTTGCCGATTATGGATATGGTGGCAGAGAAGGATCAGAAAACGCTCAAAAGCTTCCTGAAAGATTTCACCCTCAAAGGCGATGAGGCAGAAACCACTCGGCTTGAGTTCGAAGGCGTCAGGCACGATGGCAAAACCACTCACATCAACCTTGAAGTGGCCCGCGCGACTTTCGACGAAGAAGCTTGCATTCAGTTCCTGGCCCGAGCCCGTCAAGCGGAGCACAGCGAGGAACTGGAAGCCCAGATCAATGAAATCAAATGGCAGGATTTGGCCACCGGCCTCTACAACCGCCAATATCTGGTGGAGCACCTGGAAAAACTGATCGACAGCGAATCCGAACAGAGCGGCCATGAATCGAGTTTGATTTATATCGACATAGACAATTATGCCGACCAGGTTCACGCCAGCTTCGGCTTGGCTGGCGCCGACATAGTGTTAGGCGATCTGGCCGCACTGCTGCGCGAGAAAATTCAAGAAAAAGAACTGCTAACTCGTTTTGGCGACAGCACTTTTACTCTGCTGATTCCGGATATCACCGCCGACTCGGCGGTCGCGCGGGCCGAACAGCTGCGCCAGGCAATTGAAGACCATATTGTCGATGTGGAAGGCAAAACTCTTCAGCTTACCGCCAGCATCGGCTTGTCTTTGATCAACGACACCAGCTCTAGTGCTGAAGCCGTTATCGACCAGGCCATCAATGCCGCCGACAAGGTTCGCCTTGAAGACAAAGGCAATGCGGTGCGCCTCTACGAGCCGGAAATGACCGCCGACGAACGCCAGGAGCGCGATATAGCGACCGAAGTTCAACACGCTCTGGACAACGACCGGTTTCGCTTGTTGTTTCAGCCGATCATCGCCCTGCGCGGCGCCGGCGAGGAGTACTATGAAGTTCTGTTGCGCATGCTCAATGATCAGGGCGAAGACTTGGCGCCCAAGCAGTTTCTGGAAACGGCCGCCAAGATGGGCGTCAGCGGCAAGATCGACCGTTGGGCCATTTTAGAGTCGATTAAGATGCTCTCCCAGCATCGGGCCAAAGGCAACAAAACCAAATTGATTCTCAACCTGAGTCGCCAGTCGTTGTGCGACGAATCCCTGCCGCCCTGGCTGACTGTTGCTTTCAAAGCCGCCAAACTCCCCAGCGACAGTATCGTTTTTCAGGCCAGTGAAGTGGACATCACCAATCACCTAAATGCCGCCAAGGCCTTTGCCGAAAGCCTGAAGAAACTCAACACTCAGATGTCGATCAGCGGCTTCGGCTGCTCGTTGAACCCCTTCAACGTGTTCAAGCATGTCGATCTGGGCATTGTTAAAGTGGACGGTTCATTTACCCAGGACATTCAGGACAACAACGAACAACCCGACACCCTCATCGGGCTGATCAAGAACCTGAACGAAGAAAACGTCGTCACCATAGTGCCTTTTGTGGAGAACGCCAGTGTCCTGGCGACACTCTGGCAGGCTGGAGTTCACTATATCCAAGGGCATTATCTGCAGGAGCCGAGCGATTCCATGAGCTACGATTTCAATATGGAAAGCTAGCCGCTCAGCCCGGGTATCGCCAGCGATCCTGCTGGCGATGCCCGTTAACCTTCCGAATTGGGCGCAGCAGCCTGCAGCTCAGTGTTGGGCAACCGATCGGCACCCCAGCTGCTGTAGATTCGGCTTTTGACGCGCTCCAGCTCCTCGTCGGGAATGATCGCCAGCTCGCCGCTTTCAAGCGGATCGAAATGGAAGATATACAAGCGCGAGGCAAACTTTTCAAAGGGCAAAGACGCCTCGCCGAAGCGCTCGCCGTTGCCGGCGGTACTGACTTTAATGCCATCGCCCCAATCCTGGCCGCTATCGTTATTGGGGTTGAAAAAATACACCCGCATCACCTCTTTTGGATCTAGAGTCACCCGCAGAATGGTAATCGCGTGCCAGCCCACAAATCGGGCAGCACTGTCGGTCACCGCTATGCCCGCAGGCTGAGGATGAATCAGCGGTTGATTGCCGTTGTAGAAGGGGTGATAACTGGCGTAGAAGTGGCGCAAAAAATCCTCGAGCTGATCCAGCATGCCAGTCTCGACATCGACATTAATCCGAAAGCCGCGGCCGGACCACCAGCCGTGGAATTCCGGATTAACCCAGCGATGGGGGTCACCCGGTCGTCCCGCACAACGACGGCCCATTTCGGCGTAAATCCGATCCAGGTGCGGCACCACCAGCGTGGATACCGGATCCAGATCCAGAGACACCTCATCTGCGACCCCAGACAAGCTTTCTCGGGAAGAAATTGGCTGGCCTTCGAAGTGGATGATGATTTCGTCATCGCGCGCCGCCCAAACCACCATTTGCAACAGGTAGTCAGGGTCATTGTAGGCCCACATGGAAAGCGCTCGAGCCGCCTGGCAAGTGGGATTGTTGCCCTGCCCCACCCCCAAGGGTTGGCCCAGCATGCACAGCACCCCTTGCAGCAGCCAGGCGCGCGCCGAGGGCACGGCCCCGTAGGCAAGCGTCAATCTTTGCTCGCAGTAGGCTGACAGCGGCAGTGACAACTTACGCCAAAGAGCCGGGGCAACCGGCGGCTGGTACAGAATGCCTCTTTCAAGCATTTCCGCCAGACCAAAAATGCCCTGAGCGGTCTCGGGATAAACGGCCTCTTCGATTAGGGCTCGGACCAAATCGCCGAAGCGCAGCAGGCAGTCACGCCCGGTACCGGTCAGCCCCAGGGCCTCTACCAGCAGGTGGTCGCCGTGGCTTAACAGGTAGCGCAACAACACCGCGTGGTAGGGAGACACCAAACCGGTATCGTGCATGGCCCGAGCAAAACCCGAAGCCTCATATTGCAGGGCGCCCGAATCCATGGTTTCGAGGCGCGCCTGATAGACCGCCACGCCCGGGTCTTCGCGGCAGGCCTGAGTGGGCCCGTAAAGACTGCTGATTAAACGATCCGCCCCTTGACCACTAACACCCAGCTCGATGTCGGGATTGTTCTGACATACGGCAATCTGCGTGATCATTTGCTTGACGCTGTCGACTTCAATTGGCCTTTGCTGCAGTATGCGCCAGATTTCCTCGATCAGCTTATCAATCACATGTTCATAGCCAATCCGTTCGGCCAAGTGGCGAAACAAGGCCCGGGGTACCACCGCCAATCGGCCCTGCTGTTCGCGTTCGGCCTCGCTTGGGGAACCGAACAACAGCTCCAAGTTAAGCGCCAACACTTGCGTCAAATAATGGTGCGCCTGCTCGTCCGACATGGTGGGGTGAACGTAATCCCCCAGGGCAATCGCAAGCAGGCGCAACTCACTTAGCACCTCAATCACCACTTCATTGGCATCCGGGCTCTTCAGCGAATAGGTGCTCAACGCCGGCAATAATATGTGCGGCTCGGCCCAATCTGAGCCGGCAAAGACGCCAGCCTCCTCCAACCGCTGAGCCCGCTGCTCAACCACGGCACAGCCCCCTTCCTGCATCAATAGCCGCCGGCTGATATCGAACATCGGTTGAATTTTGGTAGCCTTAGTAAGGCTCGATGCTTGTGCAAGTGAGTCAATGGCCCGATCGAATTTTTCGGTCAGACTCTGAAGCTTGCCGGCCTCTGCCAAATTGTCTGTTTCGGAGTGGCTCAAGCTGCCTCCTTAAAATCATCTGCTCTGGTTGTTACACATAGCAAAAACCCTGGGCAAAAACCATTGCCCAGGGCTGACAGGCTATTTGTGAACCGCCTGTTAACCGAGATCAAACATAGAAGTCGAGGTCTTCCTGATGTTTGAGCAAGTCTCTCATGGTGTGCGGATCGCCGCCAAAGAAGTAAATCAGCCCCCAGTGGGTGCCGAAGGCGGTACGCTTGGTCACCGTTTCTTCCAAAGGCGGCGTCAATTCGTGAGATTCGAAATACTCGTGATCCTCAGTTTCCGCGGGAATTTCCAGCTTGCTCACCACCCGTCGGCGGGGATATACACCGAAACAGCCGGCGTGGCCTTTGGCATCCACCACTTCTTTCGGGAAGAAGGCGTTGATTTCGTCTTCCGTGGTTTTGGGGTCGAAAGACAGTATAACGCCTTGATAAGCGTTAAAGCCGTAAGCGCGCTCAAGCAGCTCGAACACTTTAAAGCCGGGCGGGCGATAGGCCACCTCACCAAAATACATTTCGCCGTCACTGGTCACAAAATATTCTGGATGAATGAAGCCGAATTCGATATCGAAGGTTTTGATCAGCTTTTCAATTTGCTCGGTAATTTGCGGCCGGTATTTTTCCAGCTCCGGCGTAGCGGGAACAAAGACCGAGTAACCGAGCGTGACGTACTCAGAAATATTCAGGAATTTGATTTTGCCGTTATGAACCCAAGCCTCTACGGCAAATTCCCAGCCGTCGAGGTGCGATTCCATCAACACTGGAAACTCTTCTTCAGGAATGGTGTCGACTTCGTCGGGAGTGCGAATCACCCTGTGGCCTAGACAACCCGCCTTATCGAAAGCCTTAAGGTGAATCGGATCATTGGGATCGCCGTCTAGCTTGAGCAGCGTTTGGTTCACCCGTTTGAGAAACCGGACCACATCTTCTTTGTCGTGCGCCTCTTCGAAAATACCCACTCGAATGCCGCCCAGCTGAGCCCGGCGCTTCATCAGCGCTTTGTCGCGCAACAGCATTGCCTGACCAAACAGACGGGGGTTATCGAGCAGCACTGAATTGATCGCACCGGCCCACTCCACAGTTTCTTCAAACAGCGGAATAGCCACATCAACACCCTTGTCTTTCAAGGTTTGCGCAATTTCCATCGAGCGGTCATTCAAGCGCTCGAAATTCCAGGGAATGTAAGGAATATCGTGTTCGTCGCAGTAAGTTTGAGCCCAGTCGGGGGCAACCACCACATAACGGCGATCAAACCTATCTGCCGCCTCAATAGCGTTCAGACTCCAACCCAGCAAGGCTACGAAGCCCTTGTCGGGATTGTAATTTCCTGATTCATTCTTGGTCATCTTCTGAACCTCCTAGTTTATAAAGAACTTTTCCAATCTACACGTTTAAGCCTAGACTTAAAAATTGGCGCTAATCGGGAAAGCGCGCAAATTTGCGTTTAAATGCTTCGCACCAAGACTCAGGGAACCAACTGGCTCCTATAGACTTTTTGGTTATAACTCTATAAAAGTAACCCTTAACGAGTTTTCGAGGACAAAACAAGGTGTACCAGCGTTTTTAAAAAAATTTAAACGCCAACAATTGGTCCACAGGGACCGACCTTTAAACTAACAACTAGCTCGCCGCTGTAAGAACAACAAGTGAGCACCGACCAAGCTAGCGAGCTATAGTCCCGTGGATACCGTGCCTAGAGATTTAGTCCCATGTCCCAAATTTATCCAACTATTCCGGAGTTAATCTGTAGACGCGTGTGTACTATAGTCAAAATTCTGAATTGCAAAGTTTTGATTCTGCTCTGCTGGTCGCTTTTCTGGCCCGCAGTGGCAAGCTCAAGCGAAGACAAGCCTAGCTTTGATCACCGCCATCAACTTCTGACTCAAATATTGGCCGAGCAGGTTTATTGGAATACTGATGGAACCGCCAGCCGGGTAGACTACGCGGCACTCAAGCAGCAGCCGGACAAGCTCGAAAGCTATTTAGAGACGCTCTCTAGCGTCAGCCGCAAGGAGTTTCAAACTTGGACTCAAGCTCAACAGCTAGCTTTTTTGATCAATGCCTACAATGCCTTCACGCTCAAACTGATCATTGACCACTACCCGGTGGATTCGATCAAAGATATTGGCTTTCTTTGGCAGAGCCCCTGGAAAATGCGTTTCTTCCGGCTATTGGGGGAAGATATGCATCTAGATCAAATCGAACACGGCATAATCCGCGAGCCTGGGCGCTACAACGAGCCCAGAATTCATTTTGCGGTAAACTGCGCCGCCCTGGGTTGCCCAGCGCTGCGCGACGAGGCTTACCTGGCCGAACAGCTCGACGCCCAGCTGGAAGACAGCAGTCGCCGCTTTTTGCGTGACCGCAGCCGCAATCGCTTCAGCGAGGGCGAGTTGCTGGTATCGAGTATTTTTGATTGGTATCGAGAGGACTTCACCCGCGGCTGGCGTGGCGCTGACTCTTTGGCGGAATTTTTGGCGCTCTATTCCAAAGCCCTGGGAATCGACGCCCAAACCCAGAAAAAGCTGACCGCCGGAAAAGTGCCCATTGAATTTCTGGATTACAATTGGGCGCTGAACGATTACGCCACTCGCGACGATTCGTTCGAGTCATCGAGCTCCGGGCCGCAATAGGGCGCAAGCGGTCACGGAAACCCCTCAGTCATCTTTCGAGAGCCTCAGCCACTGCATGCACAGCCCCGAACTTTCAGTAATCGTTCCTATGCGCAACGAGGCCCATCGCTTGCCGGCTTTTCTTGCTCACTTAGAAGGGGTCCGACAAAATCCCGATGTCGAGGTGTTACTGGTCGACGGTGGCAGCACCGATGCCAGTGTGGAGCTGGCTCAAGCGGCGGGTTTGGAAGTGCTGATCAGCGATCCGGGACGAGCGCAGCAGATGAAT
>CAZKCY010000004.1:0-14681 GCA_964551155.1 uncultured Marinimicrobium sp.
GGCAGGGCAAGGTCCAGCTGCGTCAGACCCAGGCCGAAGACCCACACAGCTGGCTTCACGGCGGTTCGGGCCAGTAACGCTAAGACTCCGAGCACCAGGGACTTGATCTCGGTCAGACTCTGATTTCGGCGCGCCAGGATCTCACCAGCTCGCTCTCTGTGCACGGAGTGCTGCACGTCAATTCCGACCCGGATTTCTCGCCCGGATTCTCCCAGGGGTTTGTGCGCTATAAACCGCTTTCGCCCAGCCCTTATCAGTGGCATCTCGACGCCGGAGCCTTTTATCCCTCCATGTCGCTGGAAAACCCCGATATCGGCTGGACCTCGCCTTACCTCTACAGCAATTCGGCCATCAACAGCTGGCTGGGCGAGGAAATTCGAACCATCGGCATTGAAGCCTCGGTCAGCCGACCCGGTCGGCACTTCAACAGCCCACACTCGTTTACCTGGACGGCGGCAATTTATAAAGCCAATGACCCGGCCGGAAGCCTGTTGAGCTGGAGGGGCTTCGCGCTTCATGATCGCCAGTCAACCCTCAACGAGGCGATTCCATTTGCCGACAATCCGGTGTTCGATAGCGGCCCGCTAAGGCGTCAGGCCAATCAAGTGCTGCCGTTTACCGAGGTGGACGGCCGCTTTGGCTACCACCTGGGCATGCACTGGGATTACTACAAACGCTCTGAGGTGCGGCTTTACTATTACGACAACCGAGGTGACCCAGCGTCGTTTAACCGATCGACGGGCCAATACGGCTGGGACACCCGCTTTATCTCGGCGGCCTGGTTGTTCAAGTTTACTCCCGCAACCCGATTGGTAGTGCAGTGGCTGGATGGCAATACCATCATGGGCCCCAGTCACGGGATAGACAACGATTTCGAATCCTACTTCGTGCTGCTGAGCCATAAGCGCGGCAAACACCGTTTCAGTATCCGTTACGACCATTTTGCCGTAATCGAGATCGACGACTGGGCCTTCGACCCCAACGACAGCGAGGGTGAGAGCCTGGCCGCCGCCTGGCGCTACGACTTCAATGCCAACTGGCAATTGGGGGGAGAGTTCAGCTATCTGGACAGCTTCGTCGAGAATCGGGCGCTTTGGCAGGAGCGTCAGCACGCCAGTCAGGAAATGTTGCAACTTAATCTGCAATATCGGTTTTGAGGTCGGCGCCTTAGTCCAACTTTGCCTTGCCGCTATCCCTCGCCAGATAAAGCTTTCAGGCAATTGGCAGGCGCGTCACTGGCTTTATTTCCCTATTGTTTGCCAAGTCTCCTAACGCCGCCGCTGCGCGCCGATTCAGTCCTTGGCAGGATAAAGCGGCTATTATTTGTTATTATGGGGGTCCCGAGGAGTCGTGGACGCCAACTTTTGAAGTTTTCGTCCGGTTTTTCGCCTGTTGCAGGTCGATTCTTGGTCGAAAGTGACTGCTTTATTCGGGCTGAACTTTCTTCCCACCGGGTTCGTAGCCCCTTAGGGCGTATCAACGCGTATTTTCGCAATTGGCTTTTGGATAGACCATTGGCCAATTCAGTCATTGCGCAACCAGTCGGGTTGCGCCGGAGCTGGCCGACGCTTTTCGCGCCGTGCCGCCCGTCTACCGATTTCCCATTGAAGGAGAGTTAGCGTGAGCAACAAAGAACTGCAGGCCCTTAAAGAACGTTATGTCGCCGCTGGTGCCGCCAGCCCTAACGAGCAATTTGCCGAGCGTGCTGAAAACGCCGAAGTTTGGGACGCCGATGGCAAGCGCATGATCGATTTCGCCGGCGGTATCGGGGTGCTCAACATAGGTCACCGGCACCCAAAAGTGGTTGAAGCGGTCAAAGCCCAGCTCGACAAATTGATGCACACCTGCCAGACCGTTATGCCCTACGAGGGCTATGTAAAAGTGGCCGAGAAGCTCAGCAAAATCGTACCGGTGCGCGGCCACGCCAAAGTCATGCTGGCCAACTCGGGTGCCGAAGCGCTGGAAAACGCGGTCAAAATCGCCCGCGCCGCCACCGGCCGCACCAATGTGATTTGTTTCGATGGCGGTTACCACGGTCGTACTTTCATGACCATGGCGATGAACGGCAAGGTCTACCCCTACCAGGAAGATTTCGGTCCCATGCCCGGCATGGTATTCCGCGCGCCTTTCCCCGTGCCCTATCGCGGCGTCAGCGAAGAAGAAGCGCTGCGCGGTTTGATGATGACTCTGAAAACCGACTCAGGCCCCCAGCACACCGCGGCAATCGTGATTGAGCCTATGTTGGGTGAAGGCGGCTTTTATCCGGCGCCTTACAGCTTTCTGAAAAAGATTCGCGAAATCTGCGACGAGCACGGCATTCTGATGATTGTCGACGAAGTGCAGAGCGGCTTTGGCCGTACCGGCAAGATGTTTGCGATCGAGCATAGCGGCGTCGAGCCCGATATCATGACCGTGGCCAAGAGTATGGCCGACGGCATGCCGATTTCCGGCGTAGTGGGTACCGATAAGCTGATGGACAGCTCGGGCCCCAACTCCCTGGGCGGCACCTACACTGGCAGCCCCACCGCTTGTGCCGCCGCTCTGGCGACTATGGAAGTGTTCGAGGAGGAAGACATTCTGGGCCGGGCCCAGCGTTTGGGCGACAAGCTGGCCGAGCGCATGGCCAAGTGGCAGAAGCAGTTTGCCCATGTAGACAATGTGCGCAACCTGGGCCCCATGGCGGCGTTTGAACTGGTTGAGAGCAAAGAAGGCCGCGAGCCGCGCCCCGATCTGGCGGCTGCTGTGACCAAGAAAGCTAAAGAGAAAGGTTTGATCCTGCTCAGCTGCGGTATGTACGGCAATGCCATTCGCTTCCTGATGCCGATCACTATTGAGGACGACGTGCTTGAAGAAGGTCTGGATATCGTCGAAGAAGCGCTGAGCGAACTGCACTGATTCGTTTTGCAGGTTTTGACAGAATAAAAAAGGGGAGCTTCGGCTCCCCTTTTTATGTACAGGACGTACGGTATGCCGTGGGCGCATGGACGCGCAGGAGCGGCGTCGTGTACAGGTTACTCCTGATCGCCGTCCGGCAAGCGAGTATTGCTCACAAAGGCTATTTTCGAACCATCCGGTGACCAGCTCGGCACGTTGATAGTGCCCTGGCCACCGTACACATAGGCGATGATGGTCGGTTCGCCGCCATCGACCGGCATCTGGCGCAAGTAGACGTGGCGATAAAAAGGGTGGTCGCCGGAGTCAATATCATCCATGTAGGACAGGAAGACAATGCTTTTGCCATCGGGCGAGACGTGCGGAAACCAGTCGTTATACTCGTCGAAAGTCAATTGCACTTCGTTACTGCCATCGGCGTCCATGCGCCACAGCTGCATTGTGCCGGTGCGGTTGGAGTTGAAGTAGATGTGCTCGCCGTCGGGACTGTATTCGGAGCCGTCATCCAGAGTGGCGGTATCGGTCAGTTGGGTTTCTTCGCCGGTGGCGATATCGACTCGATAAATGTCGTATTTGCCATTGCGCTCGCCAGTGAACACCAAATATTTATCATCGGGCGAATAGCCGTGCAAGTATGAGTGTCCAACTCCAGGCTTAGTAATTTGCTTGGGCTGGTCACTGCCGGTTAGAGGCAGGGTGTAAATGGTCGAACGGCCGTCCTCAGACTCTGCGTGATGGCTGATCGCTATTTCTTCGCCACCCCAGGACAACACATGGTCGTTGTTGTTCTGATTGGCGAAACCGCTGTTGAGCGTCGATACCTCTTGGGTTTCCAGGTCGAACTTGAACAGCAAACCTTTGGAATTGTAAATCAGGGTTTTGCCATCGCGGGTCCAATTGGGAGCTTGAATAGAATAAGGCGAGCGATAGACAATGCGACGATTTTTGCTCGCCATGTCCATAATCTCCAGATTGCTGCCGATATAGTCTCGATAGGGTACAAAGTCATCCGCCGCTGGACGAATGATGCGCACATTGGAAAAAATTGCACTCTCCACTTCGTCTGGGTCGTGCGAGGTAATCGCCAGGCCCACATAGACTTGGTCGCTGAAATCCAGATGTGATACTTGAGTTACTTGAAAAGGCTCGCCAAACCTGGCCGCCGACATGATAAAGGTATCGCCGCTACGCTCCAGTTGTATCACGCTCGGCCCCTGAACATTTAAGCGATACTCTTCGGTTTGTGCACCTTTCTCGGGACGGAACTGCAATGCGGTTAGGCCATCGCCATGCACAGTGGCGTGGACGTTGGCGGAATCCGGCGCAAGACTCTCGCGTACATGCCAGCCCACTTTGCGGTGCGGATTAACCCCCTCACCAACAAACTTCACCTGCGCGCGTACAATGAAGTCCCCCTCAATTTGATTCCAAGCATAGTGTAGCTCATCCTCGGTGAACCACATATTGGTGCCCGAGGCGGACATGCGGTATTGCTGGGTTTCCGGGTCGTATTCCAGAGAGCCTGCATGTTTAACCGGCCCAATATCGCCATGATCGCTGAATTGTCCGACTTGTTCCGCAACGGCGTTCGATGCGCCAAGCACCAGCAGCGCCAACAGTGCGCTTTTCATAAACCTGAATCGATAGAAAATTGTTTGCATTTTTGTCTCCACCTTGCTGGTCAGCCTAAGTAATCAGGTTTACTGGCTTTGCTCTTGCGTCCAAAGCCAGCGAAGCCCTTCTGGTAGCAGCGCACCCGGATGGAAGTCGCTGTGTTCGCCGTCGGTCCAGACGCTGGTAAATTCGTAGCGCGGACCGTCCAGCTGTTTTTTATCCGCCTGACGGTTAGCATAGTCCAAAGCGGCGACCATTTGTTGGTTGGACAGAAACCAATTGCCCCACTCGTTATCCAGATCGTTGGTGCCGTCCTGAATAAAAATGCGCATCGGACGAATCGGCTCGCGGCGAATCAAGGCCGGGTAATCCTGACCGCCCAGTTTAATGGGTGACTGCTCGGGGTAAAAACCGATGGAAACGTAGCTGCCAATGCCGCTGTAGACTTTGCGAAAATAGTCCGGGCGCTCCCAGGCGGCGGTGAAGGCGGCTATGGCGCCGCTGCTGGTGCCGCCAATGGCGCGTTGCTCCGGGTCGTCGGTAAGGTTGTAGTCCTGTTCGACTACCGGCAGCAATTCTTCGATCAGCATGCGTGCATAATTGTCGTTGAGTGCGTCGTACTCCTCACGCCTGTGATTGGGGTTGCTCATGCCGAGATCGTCAGGATAAGTCTCTGAACGATTGCCGGGAGTCACGAAGACGCCCAGAGTGACCGGCATATCGCCTTGGGCGATCAGGTTTTCCATCACCTGCTGAATGCGGATGGAGCCCTCTGGATTAGTGGCTCTTTGGCCGTCCTGAAACACCAGTAGGCTGGCGGGCTCTTCGGGTGTGTATTGAGCCGGCACGAATACCCAGTAGCGGCGCACCGTGCCGGGAAAAATATCACTGTGGAACTCGAACGGGCCTTCAAGCGTGCCGCGAGGCACACCCTCCTGTGGGTAGTGGTCTGGAGTGAGCTCTATATCGGTTCGCACTTCGAGTTCATGGGCCAAGACCAGGCCGGAAAACAACAGGGCGAGCAGGGTAGTTATTATTTTCATAAAGAGTCCTTTTGGGGTTAGTTATGTTTTTACTTAAAGCCAGCCTTTGCGCTTGAAATAGACCACCATAGACAAGCCGATGGAAAATAGCATAAGCAAAATCATCGGATAGCCGTAGCGCCATTCAAGTTCCGGCATGTTCCATGGGCTGATCGAAGTGTCGAAGTTCATTCCGTAAAGTCCGACCACAAATGACAACGGAATGAAAATAGTGGCGATCATGGTTAAAACTCGCATGGCTTCGTTGAGCTGTTTGTTCTGGCTCGACAGCAGCAGTTCCATGACCGCCACACTCATATCCCGATAACTGTCCGCCAGATCGAGAATGTGGTTGGCGTGATCCGCGCAATCGCGCAGGTAAAGGCGGGTGCTTGGGTTGATCAACACAATATCTTCGCGCATTAGCGCTGCGGCGGTATCTCTTTGGGACCAGAGTGCGCGGCGCAGAAACACCAGCTCGCGACGGGACTCGTGCAGTCGGTTGAGCAGATTCGATTGTTTGGGGTTGGAGATCACTTCAAGTTCAAGATCTTCCAGCTCCTCGGCATAGCCCTCCAGTACCGGAAACGCCTTATCCACCACCAGATCCACCAGGGCGTAAAACAGGTAATCCACGTTGGATGAACGAATTCGGCCCCCGGGGCTGGTTTCCAGGCGTTTTCGTACCGGTTCGAAAACGTCGCCCCCGGCATCGTCGATGCTGATCACGAAATCCTTGCCCAAGAACAGACTGATTTGGCCGATGGCCAGTTTATGATTTTCCCAGCGCGGACGCTGTAAGACGACGAACAGATGGTCTTCGTAGTCATCCACTTTTGATCGTTGACCGGCATGGAGCACATCTTCAAGCGCCAGGGCATGAAGCTTGAGCTCTTTCTCCAATGCCTGGACCAGCTCTGCCGTGGGTCGACCCATAACGGAGAGCCACAGCTTTTCACCGCTCCCCCTAGGTTGCGCCAGCGCCTCGTGAATGCTGACGTCCACCTCTGTAGCGTGGTCGTGAGCGGAGAATCGCACGGCGTTCACTTCGACTTTGGCTTCGGCTGGCGCGTCAAGCTTGCGCGCCAGCTCTCCCGGTGGGGTACCGGCTTCGTTGTAGTCCTTGGTAAAATAGCTCACGGCTGCTCCTGTTTGGTTGACATGGTGTTCAGCTTTATCGGCTAAGTAGGCTTTTCGGGTCACCCCTTCAGGCAGGCTCAGGATAACAAGCCTTGCCCCATGAAACATTAGGAAAAGTTTGATTTTAATACGAGATCCACTTCTTAGCCGGGCATGGCGTTTTTGTCGCGAAGCATTGAAAGCCGCTCGCCAAGAGGACACAATTAGCTCCAGTTGCGGTATCTGCAAATAACTAACGGCCGCCCAGGAAGGACCCTTATGCCCCAGCTCGATGACTCGCCTATTTCTTCCGAAACCTTGCCAGGCCTGGATGAGCAGTCCTGGCAGTCAATCAGCCCTAGATATCAAACGGTACTGCGTTGTCGCTTACTGGCCATGGGCCTGCCGTTGGCTTTGGCGCCCTGGTTTCCGGTAGTGTTTTTTAGCCATCCCGTCGCAGCTGTGAGTTCGGGAATAAGCATTCTGGTATTGGTGGTATTGGCCCTGTTGCTCTTAGTCTGGGTGCCGCGCAAAGTACGCCGCACTAATTATCTTTTGCGCCGGCTGGATTTGCATTTGCGCACCGGCTATCTGTGGCATAAAGCCATTTCTGTGGCAATCAACCGTATACAACATACCGAAATCACCCAGGGGCCTATAGAGCGTTTGTGTGGCTTGAGTAGTGTGGCGGTCTACACCGCTGGAGGTCATCAATCCGACCTAAAAATCCCAGGGCTGGAGCAGGATCTGGCCCAGAAACTAAAAGCCTATTTAACCGAGAGAATCGTTGAGGAGGAGCCTGAAGATGGTTCCAACCAATGACTGGCAGAGGGTATCGCCGGTCTCGGTGGTCTATTTCTTCCTAAAAACCATACCCAGGCTGATTGATTTCTGGCCAGCTCTGATCGGGATTTTGGCAGCGGGTGAAGGTTTGCGCCGCTATGCGCTGATTTACGGCGTGCCTTTACTTGCGCTCGCACTGCTCACAATCGCCATTCTGCAATACCTGTTTTTCCGCTTCAGAGTCGAAGCTGATCGTATTCAGTTAAAAATGGGTGTTCTGCACCGAACCGCTTTAACCCTGGATTTCGAGCGGGTTCAACAGGCGGAAATCACCAAGCCCTTTTACTTCCGTCCTATGGGTCTCGCGACTCTGGGGTTGGAAAGCGCCGGCTCCCAGCAGCAGGAAGTGGACATTCCCGGCATAGACTTCGAGGTTGCCGAGCAGTTGCGGGCTCGTATTCTCGAACAAGCGCGAGCCTCCGGCTCCGACCCTGAAGCCACTACCGAGGCTGTTCAGAATTCGGTGGCCTATCAACTGCGTTTGCCTCCAGGCGAAGTAGCTCGCTATGGCCTGATGCACAATGCGCTTTTGTTTCTGGCGCCGCTGGCCGCGCCGCTGGGCCAATATCTGGGGCCGGCGCTGGAGCGCTGGGGCCAGTGGTTGCAAGCCTTGCCCTTGGTGCGCAACTGGGAGGCGACTCACAACGGCGACTCTATGTGGCTACTGCTTGTGGTTGGCTTGGTATCGATACTGTTTGGAATCTTGCTGCTGTTCGCGGTCTCCACGGTTTTGGCTCTGATTTACTACTGGGACTATCACCTGGTCCGCACAGATGGCCGTTTTCAAAGCACCTTCGGCTTGGGCACTCAGCGAACCCGCGGCTTTCGCCTGGCCAAGCTGCAAAAGATAACGATTGCCCAGGGTCTAGTCAGTCGGTTGCTGCGACGCTACACACTGTCGATCAGTAAGGCGGGCAGTTTTGGCAAAGCTTCGATGGGGGCAAGCCAGCGTTTTATGGTGCCGGTGCTTACCGAGCAGCTTCTGAGCGAAATGAAGCAGGAATTGTCGCTGCCTTCGGCGTATTGGACCCGAGTTGGCCGCTTTTATCTGGTTGATACCACTTTGGTTATGGGCTCTTTGATGTTTCTCATTTTAGGCGGCTTCTTACTGATTTCGCCGCTTCCGCTTTGGGCTTGCTTTTTACTGGCGACGCTCAGCTATCCATTGATAGCGCTAATTGCCTGGCGTCGATGGAGTCAGTTTGGGTATTTCACCGATTCCGAATGGCTCGCCCTCCGCAAGGGGTTTTTCGGCCGGAAAGAGCAGTGGCTGCCCGCCGGAAAGCTGCAGAAACTGAAATTAAGCGAGTCACCGATAATAAAGCGGCTCGGCTTGGCGCATCTCTATGTTTGGAGTACCGACGGGATGCTTGTCATCGGCTATTTGCCCAAAGCGGTCGCGACTCAGTTGCGCGATCAGCTGCTCTATCGGGTGGTGAGCCATCGCACAAGTTGGTTTTAGCTTCTCGGAGCCCGCTTTTGCCGGCAGAGAAATCCCGTCTGTCGGGCGCCACAAAAAGCTTATTAACTGTGCGGCCCAAAACAGTCATAATAGCGCCATCTCCCCCCACCAGATACGAGCAGACTCATGGGCAGAACTTACGAAAACCGGAAGGTCGCTATGGCCAAAACCGGGGCTATGAAAACCAAGCTGTACTCCAAATTCGGCAAAGAAATTTATGTGTGTGCAAAAAACGGCGGTGTGGACCCGAGCGCCAATTTGAGCCTGCGCCGCTTAATCGAAAGAGCCAAAAAGAATCAGGTACCGGGCCATGTTATCGACAAGGCTTTGGATAAGGCCAAAGGCGGCGGTGGAGAGGACTACAGCACGGTGCGTTACGAGGGCTTTGGCCCCGGCAATTGCATGATGATTGTCGACTGCCTGACCGACAACAACAACCGCACCGTGGGCGATGTGCGCACCTGCTTCAACAAGTGCAAAGCCAAGCTCGGAGCCCAGGGTTCGGTGGCCCATATGTTTGACCATCGGGCGATTTTCGCCTTTCCTCATGACGACGAAGAGGCGGTGCTGGAGGCGCTGATGGAGCACGAGGTCGACGTGGCTGATATCGAAAACGATGGCGGCATGATCACCGTGATTACCCCCCAGACCGAGTTCTACAACACCAAAACCGCTTTGACTGAGGCTTTTGGAGAGCTGAATTTTGAGATTGAAGAGATCACCTTTGTCCCTCAAACCCAGGCCGATTTGGCCGAGGACGAGGCGCAGGTGCTGGAAAAACTGATCGACATGCTAAATGACTGCGAGGATGTGCAGGAGGTGTATCACAACGCCGAATGGGCGTGACCGGTACGCACCCCGCTAGGATTTGGAGCGCCTCTGCAACCACGAGTCCAGCCGGTCGGCAAACTGTTTGCGGTCGGTGTTGGAAAAACCGCTGGGGCCACCAGTAACCTCTCCGGCGCTGCGCATCTCCTCCATAAAGTTGCGCAGCGCCAGCTTTTGGCGAATATTGTCTTTGGTAAAGGGCTCCCCTCTCGGGGTCATGGCACTGCCGCCCTTTTCTATCACTTCCGCCGCCAGCGGAATGTCCTGAGTAACAACCAAATCGCCCGGCTCCAGGAGTCGCACTATTTCATTGTCGGCGACATCAAACCCGGCGCTTACCTGACGAGTTTTGATAAACGCCGAGGGCGGTACCTTGATGGCGTGATTGGCAACGAAGGTCAGCTTTACCTTCCAGCGCTCGGCGGCCCGGCAGAGAATTTCCTTGATGGGCACCGGGCAGGCGTCGGCGTCAATCCAAATCTGCATTGCGCCCCCCTTTGAGCAGCGGTTTCAGCATGCCTTCCAGGCCATTGACCTTGATCTCGTGAATCAACGCTAGCTGGCGGCCCAACTTGCTGTCGGGAAAGCCCTGGCCGTAAAACCACACCAAATAGGGCTCGGGCAACTCGAGTAGCTTCCGGCCCCGGTATTTGCCAAAGGGCATGGTTTGATTGACGGCTTCCAGAAGGTCGTCCTGAGTCATGGCAATCGGCTTTACAATGGGATTAGAGGGGGCTGCGTATTGGTTCGGGTAAATGGTAGCACGGCCGAACAGGACGCGTACGCAGCCGGTCAAAGCTGGCTTCATGTTTGGAGTGCTGTCTGGGCACTTCCGCCGGAACGAGGCGCCCATTCGACCTCAGCACGCTATGGCATGAGCACTGTGAAGGGTGATAATCTCTGATCGGCTTGGCGTCGCAAATGGTGGTTGTCTGGTTCGGCGAGAGCCACCTAAGCTAACTGAAGCGCGCCTAATGCGGTACCATGAAACACGTCGCTTGCACCGAAGCCCCCAATGTCTTGAACATTAAATTGCACCGGGGCCAGGCAACCCCATTGATGTAACTGAACACGCGTCCAGGAGCTATCCATGAAACTCACTGTTAACGGCCAGGTTACCGAGGTCGAAGTCGAAGACGACACGCCGCTGCTCTGGGTGCTGCGCGAACAGCTCGGCCTAACCGGCACTAAATACGGTTGCGGTATCGCCATGTGCGGCGCCTGCACGGTACATATCGATGGCGAAGCGCGGCGCTCCTGCGTGCTGCCGATCAGCGCCGTCAGTGAAGACCAGAAGATCACCACGATTGAAGGGCTCGGCGTTCAGCAGTTTCATCCGGTTCAGGAAGCGTGGGCCCAGATCGATGTCGCTCAGTGCGGCTATTGCCAGCCGGGCATGATCATGGCGGCCTCGGCGCTGCTGGCGCAGAACCCGAACCCGAGCGACGACGAGATTCGTAGTGAGATCACCAACATCTGCCGCTGCGGGACCTATCCCCGGGTACTGGAAGGCGTCAAAAGCGCCGCCCAGCGCATGACTTCAACACAGAGTTCGGGAGCTTCCCATGACGACGCATGATGCCGCAGAACCGCGTGAGGACGCAGTCAATGTTTCGCGCCGGGGCTTTCTCAAGGGCGGTGCCGCTGTCGCGGGCGCCTTTGTGTTTGGTTTCTCCGTTCCTTTCGGCCGGTCGGCACTGGCGCAGTCGGCCTCGCCGGAGGTCAACGCCTGGGTAGTGGTTCAACCCGATGACCGGGTGTTGATTCGTATCGCCCGAATGGAGATGGGCCAGGGAACGCTGACCGGCGTGGCGCAATTGGTGGCCGAAGAGTTGGAGTGCGACTGGGACAAAGTGGATTTTGAGGTGGTCAAGCCTGGTCAGAACCGCGAGCGCGACAATGTCTGGGGGAGTCAGTTCACAGCGGGCTCGACCGCGATTCGCGGCTCCCATGTGTACCTGCGACAGGGCGGCGCAGCCGCGCGGACCATGCTGGTGACAGCCGCCGCCCGGCAATGGCAGGTGCCAGCTGCGGAGTGCAGCGTCTTTAAGGGTGCCATCACTCACGAGCCCAGCGGTCGCTCCACGACTTTCGGCGCCGTGGCGAAAGCGGCCAGTGAGATCACTCCCCCCGAGCCAGAGAGCCTGAAGCTGAAAGACCCGGCTCAATGGATCATTGCCGGCAAGCCAGTCAAACGCCTCGACACCCTCGATAAGCTCGACGGCTCACTGAAATACGGCACAGACTTTTCCATGCCCGGCATGCTGGTGGCCGTGCCTAAAGCCTGTCCCGTGCATGGCGGCAAACTGAAAAGCTTCGACGCCAAAGCGGTCAAAAATATGCCCGGCGTCAAGCAGGTACTGCGAGTAGACGACGAAACCGTCGCGGTGGTGGCAGACACCTTCTGGCGCGCACAGAAAGCACTCAAGGAGCTGCCCATCGAATGGGAGGAAGGCGAAGGCGCCAAGGTCTCCAGCGAGACCATTGCGCAAAAACTGCGCGAGGGTCTCACGGCAGACACACCCTTTGTCGGCAATCGGGCGGGCGACGCCAAAGACACCCTGGCCAAAGCACCACAGGTGATCGAAGCCGACTACAGCTACCCCTATCAAAACCCCGCGCAAATGGAGACGCTTTGCGCCACGGTGCGCTGGCGCAAAAACGGCTGCGAGATGTGGGGGCCGACTCAGGTGCCGGAAGCGGCCCTGGAAGCCTTGGCCCAAGCGGCGGAGCTGCCCCCGGAGGTGTGCGAAGTGCACACCATGCGCATTGGCGGCAGCTTCGGCCGCCGCGCCGGTACGGACTACGTACGACAGGCCACCCTGATCGCCAAGCAGATTCCCGACACGCCGATAAAACTGATGTGGACGCGGGAAGAGGACATGATGCAGGGCCGCTACCATCCGGTCACCCAATGTCGCCTGCGTGGCACCCTGGACGACGAGGGGAATCTGCAGGCATTGCACATGCGCCTCTCCGGGCAGTCAATCGCTGCTTATGCCGTTCCACACGCCATGACCGACAACGGCGATCCGTTCGTCTTTCAGGGCCTGGATCCCGAAGGCGACATGGCGCTGGGGTATTCCATCCCCAATCTGCTTATTGACCACGCCATGCACAATCCGCACATCCGTCCCGGCTTCTGGCGCGGCGTCAACTTGAACCAAAACGCCCTGTATCTGGAGAGTTTTATCGACGAATTGGCGCACGCCGCCGGGCAGGACCCACTCGCCTTTCGACGCAAACTGTTGGTCAACCACCCCAAGCATCTGGCGGTGCTCGAGGCCGCCGCCGAAGGCATCGGCTGGGACAAAAAACCGCCGGAAGGCATCTATCGTGGCATTGCCCAGGTAAAAGGCTTTGGCAGCTACGTGGCCGCCGCCGCGGAAGTGTCGGTCACCGACGGCAAGCTGAAGATGCACCGTATCGTCGCGGCCACCGATCCGGGCCATGTCGTTAACCCGCAACAGGTGGAAGCGCAGGTGGCTGGTTCCTTCGTTTACGGCCTCTCGCCATTGCTCTACAGCGAATGCACCGTCAAGGACGGTCGCATTGAGCAGCAGAACTTTAATACCTACCGGGTCATGACGCTTGCGGATATGCCCCAGGTGGAAGTGATCATGGTCCCTTCGGGCGGTTTTTGGGGCGGCGTGGGCGAGCCGACCATCGCCGTGGCTGCGCCAGCCGTGCTCAATGCGCTGTTTGCGGCCACCGGTAAACGCATACGGGACATTCCGCTCAAAAATGTTGATTTGAGTACCAGCTGACCTGCTGCCGGATTGTCCGTGCCCTTCCCCAGGCGATAGGCTTTTTCGGCGTTTTGAAATCTATCCCCTGAGGGACTGAAAAAACGCCAGCAGTATCAATAATGGGCAAACCGCACGGACATAAAAAGGCCAAAGCTTCCAAAACAGGCTGTGCTCAATATCTTTGTGGCCGGCGCGCAATTCTTGCAGCAGATGGTTTCGGTGCATGATCCAGCCGACGAAAATGCACAAGGCTATGCCGAGCAGCGGCTGGCTGTATTCTGTGGTGAGAGATACCACCAGCCCGAACAATAACTCCATATTAAAAATAATCAGCGCACTCGCCGCGAATACCAGCAGGCCGATAATTAAGGCCGCCTGGCCGCGTTTGAAGGCGGTGCGCTCCAGGGTGACCGAGACTGGCGCTTCCAGCATGGAGATGGAGGAGGTGAGGGCGGCGATGCTCATCAGCGCGAAAAAGGCCACGCTTAAACCGGTGCCGGCAGTGCCCATAGTGTCGAACAAGCTGGGCAATACCTGAAAGATCAGACCGGGTCCGGCGAGCAGTTCTCCCTGTTCGCCATAAATCGCTATGCCTTGTGCTTGTGCCACATAAAGGGCGGGAATAATCAGCAGACCGGCAGTAAAGGCAATGCCGGTATCGAGCAGTGTCACGGCCGCGCCCAGGCGCGGCAAGCTGTCTTCTTTGCTTAAGTAGGAGCCGTAAATCAGCATGGTGCCGACACCCAGCGAAAGCGAAAAGAATGCCTGGCCCATGGCGCTGAGTAACAGGCCCGGGTCGGTGAGCTGAGAGAAATCCGGCACCAAGTAGACCCTCAGGCCTTCCGCTGCGCCGGGCTGAAACAGCACGTAAACGATAAGACCGAGCAGGATCACAAATAGCAGGGGCATTAGTCGGCTGGACCAAGCCTCTATGCCCGCCTCTACGCCCCGGGCGATGATGGCGACGGTAAGCAGAATAAACACCAGGCAGACACTCAGGTTGCGGCCGATGGAATCGCCCGCCAACCAGCTATGGGCGCCCTCCCATCCCAATACCGACGTTAGCGGACGTACAAATTCCGCCAGCATCCAGCCCGCCACTATGGCGTAGAAGCTCAGAATCAAACCCGCCACCATTACGCCGTAGTAACC
>CAZKCY010000004.1:14691-21072 GCA_964551155.1 uncultured Marinimicrobium sp.
CGGCCTTCAGCCGCACCGGAAGCAACGATCTTGGGCAGCCGACCGGGCTCCGGGAGGGTCCGCTCCCACCCCACGCCCCAGCCGTTTAGAGATCGGGGTCTGTCCCAGTTCATCCAAGGCGGTGACTATATTGGCCCGGGCGTGCCGACCTATGACCAGCTCGGCCATTAGCGCCGGGTAGGCGAGCAGAAAAGCCAGCACCAGATAGGCCAGCACAAAAGCCGCGCCGCCGTTGCTGGCGGCCTGAGTGGGAAAGCCCCAAATATTGCCCAGCCCAACGGCTGACCCCACGGCTGCCATCAGAAAGCCAATTTTGGAGGAAAACTGGCCCCGGTTTTCAAGGGACAGTGTTTCTGAGGAGGGTTTTTCGGCGGAAAGCTCCGGCATGGGTAATCGCGGAATCCTGTTGTTATTGATTGGAAAGGGTCGGTAGGCCCATAGCTTATGGGTTTTTACGCCTTGCGTCATTAAATGAGGGAGGCACCGAGCAGCCGTAGAGGCGACGGAATGACATCAGAGAGATTGTCATATAATTGGTAAGACCATAAGTATAATTTTGGCAATACCTTCATTTGACCGGATTTACACGCTATTTCACAGCATTAATCGCCAGTTTTTCAGCAATACATCGCTAATGTTTGACAGCGATGTCAAATATTTTAGTGAAAATGTAATCGGTTAATCATTAATTTGTAGACCAAAAACTCTTTTCTGGTAAGGCCAGTTAATGCTTTAATAGCGCTTTCTGGTAAAAGGAGTAACGCAGCATGGCAAATGCATTCTATGGTCAGTCCGGTGGCGTGACCGCTGTTATCAACGCAACCGCCGCCGCCATAATTGAAACCGCTCGCCGTCACCCACTGGCAATCGACAAAGTCTATGCGGGCCTGGACGGAATTCTGGGCGCCTTGCACGAAAACCTGATTGATATCAGCGAGGAGTCCCCCGCTGCAATCAGCGGGTTGATTCATACTCCGGGCGGCGCCTTTGGATCCTGTCGCTATAAGCTGCAAAATCCCAGCGTTGAACACGACGACTACCTGCGTTTGATTAAGGTATTTCGGGCCCACGATATCCGCTATTTTTTTTACAACGGCGGCGGCGATTCTCAGGACACCACCCGCAACCTGGCGCGCGCCGCCGAACGGATGGGATACGACCTGACTTGTATCGGAGTTCCCAAAACCATTGACAATGACTTGCCTGGAACCGACTGCTGCCCCGGCTTTGGTTCGGTGGCCAAGTATGTCGCGGTTTCGACGCTTGAGGCCTCGCTCGATGTCGAGTCGATGCACAAAACCTCCACCAAGGTGTTCGTTATGGAGGTGATGGGGCGCCACACCGGCTGGATAGCGGCCGCCTCCGGGTTGGCCAGTGACGGTCGGGGGTTGGGCCCCGACCTTATCCTGGTGCCCGAAATTGCCTTCGATCGCGAAGCGTTTTTGGCGCGCGTGGAGCAAGTGGTGGCCAAGAAAGGGTTTTGTATAGTGGTTGCCGCCGAAGGGCTTCGCGACCAGGCGGGGCGCTTTTTATCGAGTGCCGACAACACCGATGCCTTTGGTCACGCTCAGCTCGGCGGCGTGGCGCCGCGTTTAGTGGAGCAAATCAAATCCACGTTCAATTACAAGTGTCACTGGAGTGTCTGCGATTACCTGCAGCGCGCCGCCCGCCACATAGCTTCGCAAACCGATGTCGATCAGGCCTATGCGGTGGGGCAGGCAGCGGTGGAATACGCCGTCCAGGGATTGCAGGCGGTAATGCCCGCCGTAGTGCGCGACCAAACCCTGCCTTATCGCTGGCACATAGAGCCGGTCCACATTTCCCAGGTCGCCAACCGGGAAAAGCCTTTGCCGCGTCAGTACATGAGCAAGGACGGCTTCAGCCTTTCTCCTCTGGGAAGGGATTACTTTGCGCCGCTGATTCAGGGCGAGGCCTATCCGCCCTACAGCGACGGCTTGCCGGCTTATAGCCGCTGCCGAAAGCGTTTGATCGCGCGCAAGCTGCCGGAATATTTCGATCCTAACGCCGCTATGCCCCGCAAAGCACAACCAGCCTGAATTAATCAAAGGAAGCATTATGAACACCATCACTGACTTGCTCGGCGAGGAAGCCGACTTTTTACTCGAGCACCGCTGCCAGACCATAGCCGCGGAGAGCCTCACCAAACCTTCGCCGGATTATATTGACCAGGCATTCTCCCAGAGTGACAGGCCGGCGCAGGTGCTGCGTAATTTTCAGACGATTCTCAACACCGGTCGCCTGGGCGGCAGCGGCTACCTGTCGATTCTGCCGGTGGATCAGGGTATCGAGCATTCCGCTGGCGCCAGCTTCGCCGCCAATCCAATTTACTTCGATCCAAAAAACATCGTCGAGCTGGCTATAGAGGGCGGTTGCAACGCCGTGGCGTCCTCGCTGGGCGCCCTGGGTTCGGTGGCCCGTCGTTACGCCCACAAGATTCCCTTTATCGTCAAGATCAACCACAACGACGCTCTGGTGCACCCGACCTGTTACGACCAGCGCCCTTTCGCCAGCGTGCATCAAGCTTACGATATGGGTGCGGTGGGGGTGGGCGCGACTATTTACTTTGGTTCGGTGGATTCGCGCCGGCAGGTGGAGGAAATTTCCGCGGCTTTTGCCGAGGCACACCGTTTGGGGCTGGTAACCATTCTTTGGTGTTACCTGCGTAACTCGGGCTTTAAGACTGACCAGGACGACTACCATCTGTCAGCGGATCTTTCCGGCCAGGCCAACTACCTGGGGGTCTCGATAGAGGCTGACATCATTAAGCAAAAAATGCCGGAGACCAACGGCGGCTTCAATAACGTCAAAGTGGGCAAAACCCACGAAAAAGTCTACAGCGCTCTGACCAGCGCTCACCCCATCGACTTGACCCGCTACCAGGTCGCCAACTGTTTTATGGGCCGTATAGGGTTGATCAACTCCGGTGGAGCCTCGGGCGGCAAGGATCTTGCGCGGGCGGTTCGTACTGCGGTGATTAACAAGCGCGCCGGGGGCATGGGCTTGATCTGCGGGCGCAAGGCGTTTCAAAAGCCCTTTGCCGAGGGAGTGCAGTTGTTGCATAGCATTCAGGACGTCTATACCGACGCCTCTATTACGCTTGCCTGACCAGCTGGAAGACCAAGGAAGGTGTTTTTACCGAAATAACCAAAATATTAAGTTTTTCAATGAATATTTTGCCGCCATAGTTAAGTGCGCTAGAAACTTAGGTATGCGCGTCATTGTTTTTTCAAGTCTCTGTTTTAAATAAATAAATTCGCTTGTGAAAAGGAATTTTAGGAAAAGAAAAGCGCTCGTTATTGATTTGCACACTTTCTTCCATCTGGCCAAATTACCTTTTGGTATAACCAAAAGTTGAACTTTACGGGTTCATGTGCAAGTATTGATTAATAATTGGTAATACCAGATAGCGTTTTTGCCTAGAAGATTAATAACAACGGAGAAACCTCATGCCGAAGTACCGTCTGCTTCCACTGCTGATTGCCATGGCATCAGCGCATCAAGTTCAGGCTCAGGAGGCCGCCGAAGCGCAAAACGGCGAGAATGGTCGAGCCACGGAAGAGATAGTTGTACAGGGGGTGCGTCAAGCCGAGCTTAACGCCCGCGAGCGAGAGCGCACCAAAGATGCGTTTAGCTCCATTATTGCCACTGACGATATTGGTAACTTCGCCGACCAGAACGTCGCCGAATCGCTGCAGCGTTTGCCGGGCATCACCCTGCAAAAATCCGAAGGTGAGGGAAAATTCGTTACCGTAAGGGGGCTGGGGCCGGGTTTTGTTACGGTAAAAATGAACGGCAACGAACTGGCCTCGGCGGGCGAAGATAGCCGCGCCTTTGCACTCGATGCCATTCCCGCCGACATGCTCAGTTCTATCGAAGTGCTAAAGGCGCTGACTCCCGATATGGATTTGAACTCCATCGGCGGCGCCGTCAACGTCAATACTATTTCCGCCTTTGATCGCAAGGCCAACAGCTTGCAGCTCAAAGTTCAAGCCAATACTCAGGCCTACAAAGAAGACATCAACCCCAAAATTTCTCTCAATGGCACCCACTTGTTCGCCGATGACACCATAGGCGTGGGTTACTCGCTTTCGCACGAAGATCGTTCGACCGTGGTCTACCAGCTTCAGCATCACTCGGATACCTTACCCCGCTATGTGACGCCGGATGTATCTACGCTGCCCGAGACTTACGAAGGCGATACTCTGCTGATTCCGTTCCGCTACGAAGCGCGTCAGGAAGACGCCGAGCGCACCCGTACCTCTGGCTCGTTGGATCTGGGCTTCCGGCCCACAACCAACAGTGAATACTTCGCCAAGTTCAGTTACACCAAATATGACGACCTGGATTTGGCACTGCGGGAGTACTACCGCTTCGGTCAGGCAGGCTCTGGCGATATCGTCTATACCGACGCCAATAGCGGTCTGTTTGGCTTGGTGGATACCGATCTACAACAGCAGTTTTTTATTCAAAAAGGCACCTCGGAAACCACGGCCTTTTCTCTAGGGGGAGAGAACAATTTCGGTGACGGCTGGACGGTCGACTATGAATACGCTTACTCCATTGGCGAGTGGACCAAGCCCGACGGTCGGCGGGTTCAGTTCCGCACCCGCGATCTACCCATGCTGGGTATCGCCGGGCCAGGCTATATCAAAGGGCAGGTAGTATCGCCCGACGTTCTGGAAGCATTGACCGGATCTTCGACTTTGCCGCAGTCGGGTGGCTATGGCGGCCTGAACGGTTATCAGGAGGGCATGCGGCGCCAAGAGAATCTGCTTTACGACAATATCTTTATCGAAGACAGCTTTCGCGAAGATACCATCGACCAGATTAGCGTAAACCTGCGCAAAGACTTCGCCGACAGCGACTGGATCAATTACCTCAAGGTGGGTGCCACCGCTAAAAAGCGCGATCGCGATCGCAATAAAGATCGCTGGAGCGTAATTCCCGGTGACTACACCAACGGTTGTGAAGGCAATGAAGAGTGCCTGCAGCTGGCGGGAGCTCGCTTGGGCAATTTTGATACCTTTACACCGGCGCATCCCGATATTCAGCACGACTTCATTACCATGGAAGATGCCGAGCATCTGCTTAACGTCACCACGCCCATTGCTAAATTCACCGACCCTTTGCGCACCGGTCAGGACAGTGTCAAAGACGACTATGTTCTGGCGGAAGACACGGCTGCGGTTTACTTTATGGGTGACTTCCAGCTCAGCGAAAAGTCTTCACTGATCGCCGGCGCCCGCTGGGTGGATACCGATTTTTCCTCTACCGGTAACCTATCGATACGCAACGACCGCTTTGAAGTGGCCAACGATGCCACGGTGCTCGATATAGCCGTTCCGATGGAAGGCGCCGAGAGCTCTTACGACGACCTGTTCCCCAGTTTGCACTACCGCTACGAGGCTCGGGAAGATCTGCTGGTACGCGCCGCCCTGTGGACCAGTTTCACCCGGCCATCCTTCAGCGAAGCGCGGGCCTTTGCCAACTTCGACGGTCGGATCGAGGTCTGCAATAACATTGAGGACAGCCCATTCTTTGGCCAGTGCAGTGATCGGCCCACGGACATAGGCGCGCAATCGCTGGAAGATCTCTCAGCCGCTAGCCAGAACTTCTATGTCAGCCCCGACAACGTCATTAACTTGGGTAATCCAACGCTCACGGCAATGACGTCTACCAACTTCGATACCTCGATTTCCTGGTACGCCAGCGAAGATTTGTATTTCCAAGCGGCGTTCTTTTACAAAGACATCAGCGATTTTGTGGTTCAGGTCAGTGGCATCAGCAGCTCTTTTGAGGATATGCCGGTCACCATCCCTGTGAATCAAATCGAAGAGTTCTACTTTCGACCCGGCCAGGTTTACAACGACGTTAACTTGACCACCAACGGCGAAGACGCACAGGTGTATGGGGTTGAGCTGTCTTACTCCCAGTATTTTGATAATGGGCTGTTCGTCCAGAGCAATATGACCATTATGGACAGCACCGCCAATGTCGGCGACACCATTCGAGCCGAAGAAATTCAGCTGCCCAATCAGGCCGACAACACCGTGAACCTGACCTTGGGCTGGGAGAACGATCAGTATTCCGCACGCTTGATCGGCAACTATCGGAGCAAAGTTCTCGAGCGCATCGGCTCTTGCAATCAGGCGGATATTGAAGCCGATGCCGCTTCCGGCCTGCCGGAAAACTGCGCGGTCTGGGCCGATATCTATCATGACGATACTTTCAGTTTCGACATCAAAGCCACCTATCGCATGAATGATCAGATCAAGTTCTACTTCGATGCGCTCAATCTGACCGAAGACAAGAGCTTCAAGTACTTCCAGGGCAATGCCTACTCGCGCGGCAACATGCTCT
>CAZKCY010000005.1:0-9699 GCA_964551155.1 uncultured Marinimicrobium sp.
CTGCTTCGCAAAGGATGGCACCGAAAGCCAGCTCGACTGGCTCACACTTAGCCAAGACCCCATTGCGCTGGCCTACCGGAAGACTGTCGAGCAAACGATTTCCGCCCTTTGAGGTATCGAGAACTTCGATTCGTCCTTTTTGTGGCATCAGGTTTTACCGAGGAGTGTTTGACATCAGTGTACCGGTAACGCGACAACCGGACCAATGCGAAACATGCCCTAAAAGCCGCAAAGTTTCTGTACGCCAAACCACTTAAGAGGAAATACCATAGGCCGGCATTCGAAATTTGGGTAATATGATTTGTGCCCAATAATTCTTACTTTTGCAGGCTGCTATGCCCACAACCGAGATTTTTCTGATCGCCATGGCGATCATTTTTACCCTGCCCTACCTTATCTGGCGCCTTGGCCGAACCGAGTATTACGCGCCGCTGGTAGTGGTGCAGATCATCACCGGCATACTCCTGGGGCCCGGCATTTTGGGCGAGCTATTTCCCGGTTACTACCAGTTTGTGTTCAACCCGCAAGTGGTTCAATCGCTTCAGGGCATTGCCTGGTGGGCAGTAATGCTGTTTGTGTTTATCGCCGGTATAGAACTGGATTTGGGCAAAGCCTGGCAATACCGGCGCGAGAGCGGGATCACCGCCGGCCTGGCCCTGGGCATGCCGCTGGTATTCGGGTCGGTAGTCGGTTTGAGCCTGTTGGCCTTCGAAGGCTGGCTGGGGCCCAAGGGCCAGAGCTGGCAATTCGTTCTCGGGGTAGGCATGGCCTGTGCGGTCACGGCTTTGCCCATTCTGATTCTGTTTATGGAAAAGTTGGAGGTGCTGCGCCAACCCATAGGCCAGCGAATTTTGCGCTACGCCAGTCTCGACGATATTGCCATTTGGGGAGTACTGGCATTGATTCTGTTGGATTGGGAAAGAGTCGGCCGGCAGGGTATATTTTTGCTGGGTTTCGCGCTCGCCACATACTTCTACCGCAAACTTATGCTTGCGGTGGCGGAGCGCGACCGCTGGTATATCTGCCTGATCTGGTTGGCGCTGTGCGGTTTCGCCTCCGACTGGGCGGGCCTGCATTACATGGTTGGCGCCTTCCTCGCCGGAACAGTCACCGATCATCAGTGGTTCAATCAGGAGCGCATGGATCAGCTGCGCCACCATGTGCTGCTAGTGGTTATGCCGGTATTTTTCCTCAGCACCGGCCTGCGCACAGAATGGGCCGTGGGCGGTGCCGCGGTATTCATCGCTGCGGCCTTCCTGTTACTGGCCTCGGTCAGCGGCAAGCTGGCGGGCCTACATATGGCGGGGAAAATCCTGCACTGGCAAAACGGCGAAGCCTCGATCATTGGCTGGCTGTTACAGACCAAAGCTCTGATCATGATCATCTTTGCCAATGTGCTGCTCGACAAGCAGATCATTACCAACGAGACCTTTACCGCCCTGCTATTGATGGCGGTGGCCAGTACCATGCTGACGGTACCTATGGTCACCCCCAAACTGGCGCGGCTTAAACAATTAAGATCTAGAGCCGATTGAGTTGAAGGAAAGGCGCGCCAAGACTACCAACCTACAACCACCACAGCGACTGCCATGGCGAACAAAGCCGCGCCTATCAACCAGATGGTGAGGGTGGCACCCCTGCCACCCGATGCCTCGGCGGCCTCCTGGGCTGAGTCATCGCCGGTTTGTCGAGCCCGAAGCTCGCGAAATAACCTCAGCAAGTGGACTATTCGTTCCTTGTCCAGCTGGTAGGGATCGAAACGCTTCATACCCCAACCCGCGATCAGGTTCCTTACCGGCTCGTACACCTGTACGTATTTCATGGACCAGCGGGCAAACTCGCGCTCTTTGATGTCGCGCTGCAGGACCACTTCGAAGTCGGTGTGGCGCGGGTCTAGTTTCAATTTTTCCAACAGCTGGTCTACCGCCTCCGCCTCTCCCTCTAAGCACTGAAAGAAGCAGCCATCGCCGTAGTAGAGCACCCCACCGATACCCAAACGCGGGTTGTTGATGCGGGATTGCTGCAGAATGCGCGCCACTGTGGGCTCGATGCCCGCCTCCGCCGGAGCCGGCTTGAAAGTCGCGCGACTTATGTATACCACTTGAATCAATTGGGTCATTGGCTCTTCTCCGTTTTTCATTATGAAAACGGAGTACGCAAGCAAAGAGGATTTGGATGTTTCGGGAGCGGAGAATGGGGAACGGGGAACGGGTAACGGAATGGGCTACGGGGACAGTTAAAGAATAGAGAGTTGTAACAGCGCCCGAGTTGGGCGCGATGGCGGGCATTGCCCGCTTCTACTAGAAGGTATTAAGTTCCAATCAGGCCGCCATCGTCTTTGGTAATAATGACGGTGGAAGAGCGCGGCCGGCTGTCGCCGCCAGCAGGCCAGTTACTGCTAAAATTGGTTGGACCAGAACCTTCGCCCGGGTGCTGGATGTTGACGAACAGGGTTTTCAGGTCCGGCGTGCTGACCGCGCCGGTGATTTCGCAGCCCACCGGGCCTACTAGAAAACGGCGCAGCTCGCCGGTTTGGGGATCGGCGGCGAGCATCTGGTTATTGCCAAATGGCCCTTCGCGCAACTGCGCGCCGCTCATGTCGGTCTGAATCCAGAGCATGCCCCTCGGATCGAACCAAAGGCCATCGGGACTGGCGAAGTGATTGTCCTCGCTTAGGGTAATGGAGTCTTCGCCCGGAGCGCTGGTACCGACATCGCCGCCCATAACAAAGATATCCCACTCGAAATCTGAAGCGCCGAAGTCGCCCTCCGCTTCCTGCCAGCGAATTATGTGTCCGGTTTTGTTGTTGGGGCGTGGATTGGCGGCATTGACGGTTTCTTCAGTGCGGCTGGTATTATTGGTTAGCGTGAAGTAAACCTTTCGGGTTTGCGGGTTTATCGCGCCCCACTCAGGCCGATCCATTTTGGTGGCGCCGGCTACGTCGGCCGCCAGGCGAGTATTGATCAGTAGATCCGCCTGATCGGCAAATTTAACGCCTTGCTGGCGAGCCTTTTCGACAAAGTCGGCATCGTCCAGCGACAAAGGCAACCAGTCACCACTGCCATCGGCGTTGAAGCGCGCCACATACAAAGTACCTCTATCTAACAAGGCACCGCTGGCGGTAGCGGCTTTATAGGGCTCGGCGGAAACAAATTTGTAGATGTATTCGTTCTGGGAGTCGTCGCCCGAATAGCAGACTACCGGCTTGCCCTCTTCCGCGGGTGCGAAGATCACCCCTTCGTGAGCAAAGCGGCCCAAGGCGGTGCGTTTCTGGGGCACGCTTTCCGGATCAAAAGGATCAATTTCGGTAACCCAGCCAAAGTTATTGGGCTCGTTGCGATAATCACCGCCGGCCGTTTCAGCCCGGATCGAGGCATCAAAACGACGATAAACATCCTCGCCCGACTCGGCGCTGTGCCAGCGATAGCGTCCCTCGTTACCGCCGACGCCATAGCGGCTGTGTTCGCGCGGCAGTTCTGAATCGTGATTGACGAAGTAGCCGGCCCAGTTTTCTTCGGCGGCGATATAGGTGTTCCAGGGGGTAACCCCATGGGCGCAGTTATTAAGGGTGCCGCGCACCCGGCTGCCATCAGGGCTGTAGGAAGTAATCAATTTTTCCGCACCCCGTGCCGGCCCCTGTATCTGCATGGGTGTGGCAGCGGTAATGCGCCGATTGAAAGGGCTGTTAACCACCTGGGTCCATTCGCCCTCAGTATTCCTGGCAATGTGCAACACCGATACGCCATGGGCGGCTATTTCTTTACGCACTTGGTCGGTGGGTCGGGTTTCACCCAAAGTCGGTCCCTGGGGATGCAGCAGCGTCGGGTCGACGTATTCGTGATTGATCACCAGCAAACCTTCTTCGGAGCGGTCATCAATGGGGAAGAAATGCATACCGTCGTGGTGGCTCCCGACCTGCTGTTCCTGCTCGGCGCCGGTACTGCTGGCATCGGCTTTAAAAGCCGGTTCGAGGCCGTTGATGGGTGTGCCCCAAGGCACAAAAGCCCGTGCGCTGTAGCCGGGCGGCAGACTGATCTGATCGGCGCGGCTGGTGGCTATGGCGGAAAAACCCAGCAGGCTGGCATTGGCTTGTGGCTGGCGCTCAGGTGCCTTTTGATTTGCAGCTGACTGCTCTGGCTCACGCCCGCAGGCTACCAGAGCGCCCCCCAGAAAGGCCGCCAAGCTAAGGCTCAAACCGCCTTTGAGCAATTGCCTCCGCTGACGCTGGCGCTCGGAAAGAATCGCCGCAAAGCTCGGGTTGTGGGAGAAATTCGACAGCGGCTCATCGCCGCTGTTGTCGATTTTATCAAGGGTCGCTTTCTCGGTCATGGGGCGCAAAGTCTCTGCAAAATAAAATTTTTAGCGTCGCATTAAAAAATGTCAGTTTGGCGACATAAGCTATTGCCGCTGCTCAAAATCGTCTAGGCCCGGTGGCGACGCTGGCTCCACTTGGACATCCTCGACTTGAGCGCGATCCGAACCTTTCCAGAGCCAAGCCTCTAGCTCATCCAGAGCTTGCTCATCGCCGGCGGCAATCGCCTCGACCCGGCCATCAGGGAGATTGCGCACCCAGCCGGTCAAACCCAGAGACCGCGCTTGCTCACAGGTGCTGGCACGAAAATATACCCCTTGCACCCGCCCACTGATCCAATAGTGTCTCGCCGAAGTCATAGTTTGTACCTCCTATCGCCAAAATTACCGACCGCCGAACCTTCTAATGGCGGCCTTGCAGCTCAGGCTTTGGTCGCGTTTGTGGTAATTCTAAGCCTGCTATCAGTCTATACCAGAGATCGACAGGCCACGACCCCGGGGCCCCAAAGAGCCACAGATACCAATCTCGATGCGTCGGAACTTAAAATTCGCTATGCTTGGCTCCTCCAGCGGTCGCAAGAACCGCCTGTGCTGATTTGTGGATTTGCCGATGCCAAGAGCTCGCCCAATCGCCAACAATAACAAGGCACGCCTCCTAGCCGCGTTGCTGCACATTGCGCTGCTGTGGAGTTGTGCGCTAATAGTGGACGCTCGCCCCGCCGCCCCCGAAATTCGGTTTGAAAACCCCTTTGCCCGCACAGTCGCCACCAGCCACCAAATGGGCGGCGTAAACAGTATTGTGCAGGATGAATTCGGTTTTATCTGGATAGCCGCCGAAAACGGCCTTGGGCGCTACGACGGCACCGAGCTAATGCTTTACCAGGCCGACCCACTTCTTCCCGGTCTCTGCCCTCCAGCTATTTATGGAGTCTGGCGGTGGATAATGAAGGGGTCTTCTGGCAGGGCGGCGAGGGCGGCCTGAGCCGCTATAATCTGGCGACCGATGATTTCACCCCCATCACCGAAGTCGGGGGTTCCGCGCTAACCTCCGAGAGTGTTCCCGCTCTAAGGGTAGCCGAAGACAACAGTCTCTATGTCGGCGGGGTGCGCAAGATATACGTTATCAGCCCCGATCGTCAGGCGATGCGTGAATACACGCTCAACCCGCCCATTACCTACGGCCCCAATGTGGGCCAGGTGCGCAGCCTGGCAATAGACGCCCAGGGGCGAGTCTGGGTCGCCACCGCGGGCATGGGTGTAGCAATTTTCGACCCCGAGACCGAAAGCTTCGATTACCTGCTGCACGATCCTGACGATGCCAACTCCCTGCTGCACAATAGCGTGCGCAGCATAATGCACGATAATCAGGGCCGGGTCTGGCTGGGAACCTACGGCGGCGGCATCAGCCGCCTGAACCCCAATACCGGAAAGTTTGACCAGTTTGTCAATGTACCCGGCGACCTTAACTCGCTCAGGGTCAATATCATTCTGGATATACTTCAAGACAGCCAAGGCACCGTCTGGGTGGCACTGGATCAGGGCGGGCTGGCGCGTTTTGATGAGGCCAGCCAATCCTTTCATCACTACTTGCATACCCCCTACGACCCCCAGAGCCTGGTCTCCAGCCAACTGCGAGCGCTTTATGAAGACCGCAATCAGGACTTATGGCTTGGAGCCTTCCCTTCGGGCGTCAGCTTTTACAATCGCAGCGCTCAAGTATTCCGCCATTACACCACCCGGGCCAACGACCCGGCGAGCATCAGTCACAACGCCATATTGCGCTTTGAAGAGGCTGACGATGGCACCCTTTGGGTGGGTACCGAAGGCGGGCTCAATGCCCTCGATCCCGAGACCGGTAAGTTTCAACGCTTCTTGAGTGACCCGAACGATCCCCAAGCGCTGAAAACCAATCCTGTGCTGTCGATCAAGGAGGACATAGACGGCCAACTCTGGGTGGGCACCTGGGCCGGAGGCCTGCACCGGCTTAATCCGGAGACCGGCCTCTTCCAGCGGTTTCAGAACGACCCCGAGGACCCGAACAGCATCAACGGCGACTTCATCTGGGACTTGCTGATCACCGCCGATGGCACCCTTTGGATAGCGACCGAGACCGGAGGGCTGAACCGCTACAATCGCGAATCCGACAGTTTTACCAATTTCATGCACGATCCCGAGCGCGAGCAAAGTATCTCGGGCAACTACGTTATTTCGCTGCTGGAAGACAGCCGCGGCAAGCTCTGGGTGGGTACCTTTACCGGTCTGGACATTTTCGATCGCAACACCCAGACCTTTAGCCACGTTCCCCACAATGGCAATGGCCCCAAGTCCATCAAGGGCCGACATATACGCTCGCTGTTTGAAGACAGCCGGGGAAAAATTTGGGTGGGCACCCAGTCTCGCGGGGTCAACATCTACGACCCGGAAACTGAGACTTTCGATCACCTGGATGTGACTGATGGCTTGCCGTCCTCAAACATCTCCAGCATCGTCGAAGACGACAGCGGCGCCATATGGCTGGCCACGGCCAATGGCCTGGCGCGAGTCGACCCACAATCGCGCGCCATCAGCAGCTTCCGGAAGGAAGACGGTCTGGTGGGCAGCCACTTCAACCGCAACGCCAGCCTCAAAGATCGCGATGGACGACTTTATTTTGGCAGCTCTGAAGGTATAACGGCGTTTCACCCCCAGGATTTGAACAAACCCAGCCTCGAGTTTCCGGTCCTGATCACCAAGCTTCGAATCCTCAACCAGGAAGTGCCTATAGGCGGCGAGGAGTCACCCCTTGAACAATCCATACTGATTACCGATCGGCTTACCCTGGATCATAAAGCCGCCATGTTTTCGTTCGATTTTTCCGCCTTGAACTATCGCCGTCGGGATTCGATTCGCTACAGCTACCAGCTTGAGGGCTTCGATCAGGGCTGGAACGATGTGGGCCACAATGCCACAGCTACCTACACCAACATTGGCGCGGGCGATTATCGTTTCCGTACCCGCGCCTCCACCAATGGCGAACACTGGATTCAAGGCCAAAGCCTGGCGATTACCATTTTGCCACCCCCCTGGCGCAGCTGGTGGGCCTACTGCCTGTACGCCTTAACTCTAGGGGCGCTGCTGCTGTTCGCCCACAAGTACATCACTCTTAGAGTTAGAGCCGAAACCTATCGCAGCGAATCGATCACCGACCCGTTAACCAAACTGCATAACCGCGCGGGTATCGCTCAGCTGAGTGCCGGCATCTTTGCCAACCAGACTACCAAGCAGGGCATGAGCCTGATGCTGATGGATATCGACCACTTCAAACGCATCAACGACCAGCGTGGTCACGATGCCGGAGACGAGATCCTCAAAGCCGTGGCCCAAGTGGTACTCGACAAAATTCGCAGCAGCGATCATTTGGGGCGCTGGGGTGGCGAAGAATTTATCTTGCTCACCGCCACCCATGATCGAGACAGCAAGCAACTGGCGGAAAAAATTCGCACGGCGGTCGAAGCTGAAACCTACGGCCCCGAATCAGCTCCAGTGCGGATTACAGTCAGCATTGGGGTAGCCGATCTGCACCCCGACGACAGTTTCGAAACCGCCTTCAAGCGCGCCGATCAGGCCCTATACCGGGCCAAAGACTTAGGTCGCAATTGCGTGGTTTTAGCCGATTGACCAACGGCTCGCCAAAGACCTCACATTGCCGCAAGTATTTTTCCCGGGCGTGATTGCGTCTATTGAAAGCTTTCGCGCTTGGGATTAATGTATTGTCCCTTCTGACTCTGCTGAGGAATCCTCATGAAAGCACTACCCTTGTTCCTAACCCTTGCCGTTCTGAGCAGCGCCTGTACCTGGGTCAAGCCAACAGAAGACGCCGAAGATGTAGTGGTGGGCACTATGGCCAATGTGCGCGGCTGCGAGAAACTCAGCACTACCAACTTGAAAGTCGTAGATACGGTTGGGCCCATTAGCCGAAGCGAAGAAAAAGTCGCTCAGGAATTAATCAATTTGGGCAAGAATGAAGCCGCGCGCTTGGGAGCCGATACCATAGTACCTATGGACAAACCCCAACAGGGTCGCCAGACCTTTTCATTGTTCAAATGTCGCTAAGCGTTTAGATCCTTTCAATCAAGGCGCCACCGAGCAGGGAGAGCGGTGGCCCTAGAAACAAGAATGTCCAACAAGGAATACGACTATGCTGGAGCAGCCGCTCTCGGTTAGCAGCAAGATGCGCAAGCAGCTGCTGCATATTGGTGCAGAGCATCATCCGGTACTGATTATTGACGATTTCGTCTCTGACCCGGACCTATTGGTGGCTATGGCTGAAACTGGCCCGGAGTTCGCGCCCGAACTCAGCGGCTTTTATCCCGGTGCCCGCAAATTGGCCTCAGCTGGTTACCCCCTGCTGCTTCAAGAAGCTTTGGGCGCGGATCTGTGCGCCCTTATGGGCCCGCCGGATCAATGCCGTTTGCATGTCGACCTGTCGGTCTATTCGCTCACCACCACGCCGGTGGAGCAGCTGCAACCCATGCAATGCGTACCGCATGTCGACACCCATAACCCGGAACATATAGCGGCGGTGCATTACCTGTGCGATGAGGCATTTTCCGGCACATCTTTTTACCGGCACCGCAGTACCGGCTATGAATCCTTGGATGAGGCCCGGTTAAAGCCTTATTTTTCCAAGCTCGAACGCGAACTAGAAAGTCACGCCAAGGGTGAGCGCAACTACATGAATGGCAGCAACGATCTGTTTGAGTCCATTGCCGACATTGAACTTAAATACAATCGCCTCATCGTTTACCGCAGCAACTCTTTGCACGCCGCCAATATCGATATCAGCCATAATCTCAGTCCGTCACCCAAAGAAGGTCGCCTGACGCTCAACAGCTTTCTGCACCTGGAAGGAGCCGGAGCCTGACCGGACTTGCGCCCGCGACCGCGGCCAAGGCCCGGATTCTCGAGTACCGATGCTATACTGAAAGTCAATCTCAGGAGCTTTTCGCCGCCAAGAGCCACAGCGGATCTCCGCGGCGAGCCAGCCTGTCTTATTTCTGTCATATACCTGCTTTAGGCTGGGGCGCTTTGGCTTATGAATAAAGGTTACACGGTGTCTAACGCCTTTTTTAACCGCGAACTCAGCCTGCTGGAATTCCATACCCGGGTACTCTACCAGGCTTACGACGAAAGCCTGCCACTGCTGGAAAGACTGCGTTTTCTGTGTATTTTTTCCACCAACCTGGATGAGTTCTTTGAGGTTCGAGTGGGCGGCCTGGTAGAAATGCTGGAGTTGAAAACCTCAACTCCAGCCGGCCCCGATGGACTCAGTCAGGAGCAGACCCTGCTCGAAGTCTCCGAGCGGGCCCACAGTCTGGTTGCCGAGCAGTACCAGATTCTCAACGACAA
>CAZKCY010000005.1:9709-20717 GCA_964551155.1 uncultured Marinimicrobium sp.
GTCACGCGGGACGCTCACAGCGTCAGCCCTCCATCAACGACAAGCTGCTGCCCTTACTGCGCGACAGCGGAATTTCGATACTGCGGCGCGATGAATGGAACGGCCCGCAAATTCATTATCTGAAACAGTTTTTCGAGTCTGAAGTTCTGCCAGTGCTGAGCCCGATTGGCTTGGATCCAGCCCACCCTTTTCCACGCATTCTGAACAAAAGCCTGAACTTTATCGTTAAGCTGGACGGCAAAGATGCCTTCGGGCGCAGTTCCGGCCGAGCCATAGTGCAGGTGCCCAGGGCACTGCCGCACATGATCGAACTGCCCGCCGACGTGGCCGACAATGGCCGCCAGTTCGTGTTTGTGTCCTCGATCGTGCACCATTTCATGAGCGAAGTGTTCGTGGGCATGTCGGTTATCGGCAGCTACCAGTTCCGGCTGACCCGCAACTCCGACATCTTCCTCGACGAAGAGGAAACCGATGATTTGCTGCGCGCGGTTCAGGGCGAGCTGGCCTACCGCCAGTATGGCGACGAGGTTCGCCTGGAAGTGTCCGACACCTGCCCCGATGAACTGGTACTGTTTCTTCTGCAGCGCTGTGAAATCAACGAGCGCGATCTCTACCGACTCAACGGCCCGGTCAATCTGAATCGGTTTACCGATCTGTTCGACTTTGTCAAAGACAGCTCTCTGTATTTTCCGCCCTTCGTCCAGGCGCTGCCCAAATTGCCCAAACGCGCCAACAGCTATTTTGAAGCGCTGAAAAAACAAGACCTGCTGTTGCACCATCCGTTCGACTCTTTTCACAGCGTGGTGGATTTTCTGCGCGAGGCGGCCAGCGATCCCAATGTACTGGCGATCAAGCAGACTCTGTATCGCGCCGGCTCCAATTCGCCGGTGGTTGACGCTCTTGTGGCCGCGGCCAAAGCCGGCAAAGAGGTAACCGCTATCGTCGAGCTGCGCGCCCGCTTCGATGAAGAGCAGAACGTTGCCCTGGCAGAGCGACTGCAACGCTACGGCATTCACGTTATCTACGGCGTGGTCGGTTTTAAGACCCACGCCAAAATGCTGCTGGTGGCCAGGCGCGAAGAAAACAAGCTGCGCTACTACGTGCATTTGGGTACTGGCAACTACCATCCCAAAACCACCATGCTCTACACCGACTACGGCCTGATTACCGCCGACCGGGAAATTTGCGCCGACGTTTATCGGATTTTTCTGCAGCTGAGCAGTATGGGCAAAGCCTCGAAAATGGACTCTTTGCTGTACGCTCCCTTCACTCTGCATAAAGGCATGGTCAAGCACATTCGCACCGAACGCGAAAACGCCGAGCAGGGTAAACCCGCCCGCATCATTGCCAAGATGAATGCACTCTATGAAGAAGAGTTGACCAACGAGCTATACGCCGCAGCTCAGGCGGGGGTACAAATCGATTTGGTGATTCGCGGCATTTGTCAGTTGCGACCGCAGGTGGCAGGCTTGTCGGAGAACATTCGGGTGCGCTCGATTGTGGGCCGTTTTTTGGAGCACACGCGGGTATTTTATTTCGAGAACAATGGTGAGCCGGTGGTGTTCTGCTCCAGCGCCGACTGGATGAGCCGCAATATGTTTCACCGGGTGGAAACTTGTTTTCCGATCAAGCATAAGAAAATTCGCGATCGGATTCTGGAAGATTTGGATCTATACCTGCAGGACAATACTCACGCCTGGATTCTACAACCGGATGGCAGCTATCAACGAGCCGAACCCGAGCCCGGCGAAGAGGCTGTCGATGCCCAGGCAATCCTGCTCGAACGCTGGGCGGCACGGCAGTTGATTAACGTTTAGTTTTTCGTGAAGGGAGTTTGAGCAGGATTTGGATTTAACTAAGGTAAAATGTAGTGAGTGGCAGCAAGGAGGCTGGGGGGACAACTTCTCAACCCCTCGCGTCAGGGATGACGCGTGGGAGCTACATGGATGTATTAATGCGTGTTGAGAAGTTGTCACCCCAGACTCCAAGTCTCAGCGTTTCAACCCAACCCCGCTGGAGAAACTATTCCTCTATCTCCCTCTAAAGAAAATTCACTCTCCCCAACTCAAATCCAATTGATAATCCAGATCTTTCAAAAAGCCCGCCTCGGTCTCCAAATCCGCCTGAGTCAAAGGATTGCTCTCCAGCCAATCCTCCGGCAGAGTCAATTGCAGCTTACGCTCCTTTGCCTTCAGCTTCGCCGGCGGCAAACCCGCTTTTTTTTGCGCCCGATTAAAAATCACCGCCAGGCGCAATAAAATTGCCAAGCGCACCAGATCGGTATTCTCCATCGGAAACTTCTTCACCGGAAAACGCTTCCGGTGCGCCAACACCAAAGCCGCCAACTGCATCTGCTCAGCGCGGGAGTAACCCGCCAAATCAACATTCTCAACAATATAGGCACTGTGTTTATGGTAGTCGCTGTGAGATATGTCCAGCCCCACCGGATACAAACGAGTGGCCCAGACCAACATCCTGCCCGCTTCAGTGGCGTTCAAACCCCAGTCATCCGCGACTTGATCCAACAACATCAGCGCAGTCTGTTCCACCAATGCGGCCTTGGACATATTAACGTGAAACCGATTCGCCAAGGCATCGATACTCCCCTGGCGAATATCGCGGTTTTCCAGGCGGCCCTTCAAGTCATACATCAAGCCCTCGCGCAACGCCCATTCGGCCGCCTGCATCTGCTTGATCTGCAGGCTTTCAAACAGCGCCGCCAGCACCATCACCCCGCCCAGAAACACAGGCTGGCGATCATCTGAAAGCCCCTTGAGCTCCAAAGCGAGCTTGCCGTGAACCTTGAATGGTGCCATCGCTCCAGCCCATCTGCTCGCATACTTTGGCAACCGCCTTGATGGTGCCGGACGCGCCCAAGACTTCTTGCCACTTGTGTTCATTGAAGGAATCGCTGACCGGCGCGACCTCCTGCAGGCAGGCAATGCGCGCCTTCTTAACCAGTTTGTCGGTGACCTTGCCGTCCAGGAAAAACTTCTTGGTAATGGCCACACAGCCCATACTCAGGCTTTCTTTGAGTTGCGGCGTCATACCCTGACCAAGAATGACTTCGGTACTGCCGCCACCAATGTCGATCACCAGTCGCTGACCTTCCGCCGGGGCAATGCAATGGGCCACACCCAGATACACCAGGCGCGCCTCTTCCTCACCGGAGATGATTTCCACCGGATGCCCCAAACGCTGCTCGGCGGCGGCGAGAAAAGCGCGCGAATCGGAGATGCTGCGCAACGTTTTGGTACCGACTATGCGCACACTGCGGGAGGGATAATCGCGCAGCCGTTCGCCAAAGCGCTCCAGGCATGCCAGGGCTCGGTCCCGGGCCTCGTCGCTCAAACTGCCATCCTCTTCCAGCCCCCAACCAAGGCGCACCGGGTCCCGCAGTTTATCCAAGAGCGTGAGCTGGTCCTGATCCCAGCGGGCGATGATCATATGAAAACTGTTGGAGCCTAAGTCTATAGCGGCAATATGACTGGCGCGGGAACCAAACAGGCGGGAGAGGTTGAACATTTAATACGGCCTCGGCGGTAAGCGAATGAAAGCGGTGCCGAAACAACACCGACTGCTCTTTTCAGGTTAATGCACCACCGGGGAATCTACCAGTATTCGATCAACTAAGGGCTTCGATTTCTTCGCTCACCTCGAGCCACTGCTCCTCGCAGTCCGAGAGTTCGACGCGGTACTTGGCTTGGGAAGCGAGCAGCTTCTTCAATTCGTCGCTTTGCTCTTCGGTATAGATCGCTGGGTCGGCCAAGCGAGCCTCTAGTTCGTCCAAGCGACTCTGCAGGCGCTCCATATCGCGCTCCAGGCTCTTGCGCTTGTTGGTCAAGGGCTTGATTTGTTCGCGCTGAGCCGCGGCGCGTTGGCGCGCCGCTTTTTTGCTGTCGGCCGACTCGGGTTCCACCGACCTGTCGTCGGAGCTCTGCTGCTGACGGCGCTGCAGCAGCCAGCGGTAATAATCGTCCAGGTCGCCATCAAACTCCTCTACCCGACCCTCGGCCACCAGGACAAACTGATCGACGGTGTTGCGCAGCAAATGCCGATCGTGTGACACCACGATTACCGCGCCTTCGAAATCTTGCAGCGCCAGAGTCAAAGCCTGGCGCATTTCCAGATCCAGGTGGTTGGTGGGTTCGTCCAGCAACAGAATGTTGGGCTTTTCCCAGGTAATGATCGCCAGTGCCAAGCGGGCTTTCTCGCCGCCGGAAAAATGCGTGATTGGTTCGAAGGCCCGATCGCCGTGAAACCCGAAGCCGCCCAAAAAATTGCGCACTTGCTGCTCGCGTACCTCGGGCGATAGCCGTTGAATGTGCAAAGCCGCCGAAGCCTTTAAGTCCAACGAATCGAGTTGATGCTGGGCAAAGTAGCCCAACTTACAGTTCTCGCCCCGCACACACTCGCCCCCACGCAAGGGCAAGTCGCCGGCCAGAGTCTTAATCAAGCTGGATTTACCGGCGCCGTTGGGACCCAAGAGGCCGATACGCGACTCGGGTACTACGCTGAATTCAACTTTGCTAAGCACCGGCGTATCGCCGTAACCGATATCCGCCTGGCTCAGGTTTACCAGCGGACTGGACATTTTACCGGGCGGAAAAAATTTGAACTCAAAGGGCGAATCGACGTGGGCCGGAGCAATTTTTTCCATCCGCTCCAGCGCTTTTAAGCGGCTCTGAGCCTGACGGGCCTTGGTGGCCTGAGCTCTAAAGCGATCCACATAAGCCTGCATGTGCGCGATTTGCTGCTGCTGCTTTTCAAACACCGCCTGCTGCTGAGCCAATTGCTCGGCGCGCTGTAGCTCGTAGTCCGAATAGTTGCCGGTGTAGCTGTGCAGTTGGGCATTGGCAATCGAAACAATTCTACCCACCACATTGTCGAGAAAGTCGCGGTCGTGGGAGATGATCATCAAGGTGCCGGGATAGCGCAGCAGCCACTGCTCGAGCCAGAGGGTGGCGTCCAGATCCAAGTGGTTGGTGGGTTCATCGAGCAACATCAAATCCGAAGGGCACATCAAGGCTTGAGCCAAACTCAGCCGAATGCGCCAGCCACCGGAAAAATCGGCTACCGGGCGCTCGCCATCACCGGGCGCAAAGCCCAAGCCGTTGAGAAGCTGCTGGGCCCGGGCCGGCGCTGAATAAGCTTGGAGGCGTTCCATATCGGCGTAGAGGCGGGCGAGCTTTTCGCCATCGTCGTGTACGCTGTCTATAGCCGCCTCCAGTCGACGCAGTTCGGTATCGCCATCGAGCACGTAATCGAGCGCACTGCGCTCAAGGGTCTCGATTTCCTGCGCCATATGCGCAATGCGCCATTGGGAGGGAATTTCACAGTGGCCACTGTCGCAGTTGAGCCGCCCCAGCAACAGCTGGAACAAACTCGACTTACCGCTGCCGTTGGCGCCGATCAAGCCCACTTTTTGACCGGGAAATACGGTCAAATCCGCCGATTGCAGCAGAAATTGGGTACCGCGCTGAAGAGAGACTTGCTGGAGTTGAATCATGGCGCGTATTCTATGGATAGCCAACTGGCTTGTATAGCGCCGGGTGGTTTTTGCCAGTGGAACCCGGAATTCGGCCCCGGAAGGCTGAACCATAAGGCACACCATGACTCTGTCGTTGCTTTCCTCGCACCTATGGGAGTTTTCTCTCAAACTTTACCGCCAACCGGGGGTCGCTCCGCTGTGCCTGATGCTCCAGGATCAATGGAGCGCTGACGTCAATATTTTGTGTTGGGTCCGCTGGCTGGAAACTGAAGGCATGCCCATAAACGCGACACGCATCCGTTTGGCTGAAACCCATATCGCCGGTTGGCACAAAGATGCGGTGCTGCCGTTGCGGCAGTTGCGGCGGCGCATCAAACAGCGCTACGGGATCGCCGATAAAGCCATGGAGGCCGCCCGCCAAGCTGTTAAAGCCGCCGAATTGCAATCCGAACGAGTGGTACAGATCCAACTGGAAAAACTGGCCCGCGCCTGGTTGTCCGGAGTCGAACGCAAGCCCGTGGTACCGGGGAGCAACCTCGGCGTTTACGCCGATGCCCTACTCTTGCCACCCGAACTAAAAGTCGAGTTGCAGCGCACTTTCTGCGGCCAGTAAACCTAAATAAGCGCCCAAACAGGTCCACACTTTAATCTAAGCGTCTAGACAAACCAGACCAAATAAAAAAGGGGAGCCCAAGGCTCCCCTTTTCTTACCAGCTAACAACAAGCCGTTAAATCTTGTCGTCAGATTCGTAAAAATCCCTGTCGAACAAACTGCCCGAGGCTGGCTTATCCGATACCGGCTCAGGCTTGGGCAGTTTGGTTTCCCGCGGTTCGATCATAGACGTCGAGCCGTGATCCGCGCTGTGAGGCTTGGGCAAATTCGGATTTTTAACCGCCGGAGAAGCCGATCCGCCCACCGGTTCGGCGCGCGGTGCTTGAGGCTCTGCCGGTTTGGCCGGCGGCTGAACCGCTGCAGTGGAGGGCTGGCGAACCTGGGAACTGCTCGTCTGGCCGGTTTTGACTTCGCCGGATGCCGCCGCCGCAGGCTTAGGCGCCGAGTTGCTTGGGGTCTCGGAGCCAAGCTTTTCGCTCACTGGCTTCTTGGTGCTGGATTTCTTGGCCGCAACTTTGGCGATACCCTCGGGTGTTACCGCGGTTGAGCTCTTTTTGGCGGGCGCTTTTTTGGTCGCGCTTTTCTTGGCGGTGGTTTTCTTAGTCGCGGCTTTCTTAGCTGCGGCTTTTTTAGCAGTCGTTTTCTTGGCAGTAGCTTTTTTCGCTACGGTTTTCTTGGCGGTGGCCTTTTTAGCGGCGGCTTTCTTGGTTGCCGTTTTCTTCGCTCCGGTCTTTTTGCTGGCGGCTTTTTTTGCCGTACCGGTAGTCGCTGTAGAAGCGGCAGACTCATTGGTAGCAGCCTTCTTAGCCGCGGCTTTTTTGCTGCGTTTAGCCTTGGAAGCCCCGGCTTTTTTCTTCAGCTTCTTGCTCACGGCCTTGGTGGCCTTGGCGACTTCCCGGGCACGCATGTCGGCGGCTTTCTGCGCGGTTTGAATTTCTGCCAACTCATTTTTGGCGCTATCGAGCATCTGCCGCGCCACATCGACTTCGGCTTGCTGAGCCGCCAGAGACTCTATTGCAGTCTGCAAGCGCTTCTGAGAGGCAGGGGTTTGAGCTTTAACCTTGCCCGCCGCAACTTTTTTGCTGCGCAGGGTTTTAAGCTTTTTGTTGGCTGCGGCCAAGCTCTTCTTCGCCTGATCGGCAGCTTTTTGTGCCTCTTTGACTTTCTTCTGTCGAGCCTGATCGAGCTTGGTGCTGATCCGCTCTATTTCCTGTTCCAGTTGGGGGACGCTGACGGTTGCTTTCTTTTTGGCGGCCATAAATATATTCCTGTAAAAGTCTGCGAATTTGAAGGAGACGAACTACAGCACTGAATGCTAAAGGTGTGTAGTCCATTGTAGTCGCCAACAAAAAAAATGTGTACATCTTGACCACTTATTTAACCGGCGTGGCGCCGTCTGGAGCAATGATAAATAATTTGCCCGAGCCCTAAATATAAGCCGTCATTTTCGGACCTCCAGCGATGTTTTGGCAAAAACACAAATGGGGCGCATTTTAATTCGAGTTGAGATACCATTGATGCTCACTGAATTACCACTTATCACCGGTGTCCATTAGGGGGTTCGTCCCCAATTTACACTTAACGCACTTACCACAAGAAGGTGTTCGCATGTTACGCAAACAACTAATTTTACTGGGTTTTATCGGTTCCGCTGCGATTTTGGCAGGCTGTCAGCAAGCCGCTGAACCCGAACAGGAAACCATCGAGCTCAATACCCTGGAACAAAAGGTCAACTATATTTTCGGTTTAAACCTGGCTGACAACTTTCAGCAGAGCGGTGTCAAGATCGAGCCTGAAGCCTTTGCCTTGGCCCTGAAAGACAAACGCGACGGAGTCGAACCGCGTTTGAGCGAGGAAGAAATCACCCAAGTGATGCGCGAATTCCAGCAGAAGGCCATGGCTGAACGCGAAAAGCAGCAGCAAGAACTCGCCGAGACCAATCTGGCTGAAGCCGAGAAATTCCTGGCTGAGAATAAGGAAAAAGAAGGCGTTCAAGTAACCGCCAGCGGTTTGCAGTACCGGGTACTGGAAGAAGGCGAAGGCCCACAGCCCGACGCCAATGACACGGTTACCGTGCATTACACCGGCAAGCTGCTCGACGGTACCGTTTTCGACAGCTCCTATGACCGCAATCAACCTCAGACTTTTACCGTGAATGGCGTTATCACCGGTTGGAGCGAAGCGCTGCAAATGATGAAAGAAGGCGCCAAGTGGGAACTCTACATTCCGCCAACCCTGGCCTATGGCCCCGGCGGCAATGGCCCCATTCCTCCCAACGCAGCGTTGATTTTCGAAGTGGAGTTGCTGGAAGTAGAGCCCAATGAAGAGGCCGAGGCTGCCGCTGAGTAATTGCGCAGAGTCTCTAAGCCAATCCACTGAGATAGACCAGCCACAAAAAAACCCGCTTCTGCGGGTTTTTTTGTGGCTCACTTCACAGATTTATCAATAGCTGAGCTCGTGTACAAAACCGTCTGAGCTAAGTGCTCTATAGCGATCCAAGTCCTCAGTAAAAGCCAGATCGAGCACGACCGAAGCGGTCGGCGTCCAGGCGTCACGCTTGGGCAAACGCCAAGTGTACATTAAGGCTCTGCTGTTCAGATCCCACAACTCCACCAAGCCGTTGGCTCGACCGGTAAGCAAGTAATCACCATCGGCACTGAAGCGAGCGGCGGTAATCCTGAGTCCGCGCTTTAGCAGCTCCTCGGGCAAAGGCAGACTCCAGACCGAATCCTCCTGGCGAGTCCAGATTTGTACGCCTTGGTAACGGCTAGAGGACAGCGCTCGCTCGCCGTCAGAACTCAAGCGCACCAATTGAATATCGGAATCGTAGCTCTGATGCTTTAAAGCCTCACCACTGATCAAATCCCAAAGTATCGCAGTGCCATCATCGGAACCGGTCAAAGCGACACGGCCATCGGCGCTCAGGGACACGCTAGTAACCGGCGCGGCGTGCGCCAGGCTGTGCACCAAACCACCGCGCTTGGCGTTATAGAGTTCCGCTCGCCGGTTCGCCAAACCCAAAAGCACGAAATCGCCCCCAGCACCCAACGCTAAATCGAGCACCTGCGCCGGGCTGCTGGTGAAATGCTCGGGCGCACCGGTATCGGTATTCCAGAGCGCCATAGTCACCCCATCAGAGGTTAGCGCCCAATCGCCCTCGGGGGAGAAACCAACCTCAGTCAAAAGGCTGTATTCGCCCTCGGAGTGGTTCCAGTTAAATAGCCGCGCCTGCTGCTCAAGATCCCATAGACTGCCACCGTGAAAGCTGGAGCCAATCAGCCCCAGCTTGCCGTTCTGGGACAAAGCTCCGGCGGAAACACTGCGGCTGGCAACCTGAAGATTTTGTTCCGGCTTCGCAGCCTGATCACAGCCCACCAGCAGACAACACAAACTCAACGCCGCCGCCAAGCGACCTAAAGGGTTTTTGTTAAAGGGGGTTACGGCTTGGATCATCAGATGGCCCTGGGCCGATCGACAAGGAGACGCTGCCGATCGACTGAGTGCACTAAAAAGCCACGCTGCTTAGCAGTCGACGACTTCTTTGTGAGCGGTATGCAGCACCGCGATCATGCGATCTTCGGCACTGAAGCGGGTTTCGAGGGTTTGTCCCAGGCGGGATAAATCATTCTCCAAAACCTCCAGATCGTCGGTCTCCAGATACTTGTCGTTAAAGTCGAGCACTTCTTCGGTCGTTAGATCGATTACCGAGAACAGCTTGCCCGCTTCTTCCAAGGCTTCTTTATCACCGAACTCACGGCCTTCTTTAATCAGTTGGTCGTAGACTTCAAAATGGCCCGCGGAAACGTAGTCCACCAGGATTTCGCACAGATGCTTGAGTTTGCCGCCGCGCACCTCATCACTCTGCTTCGGATCTTTCAAGGCACTGAGGGCGCAATACTCAACCAGCATCAGGCGTCGCTCTTCGAGCCAGCTATCGATAATTTTGTTTACGCCGCCCCAGCGCTCTCGAGCGCTATTACAGTTTTCTAACATACTCGTTCCTACTACTTAACAGAGTGATTCGGCGTCCCTAGGTAGGTCGCTGAGTGATTGCCAGCCAAGCGTTAAACAATAGGGCATTCGCTCAATGCCGGCAAGTACTAAAGTCGCGCGCGGCGCCGATCAGCGGCGCACAAACTGCCAGATATTCAGGGCCGCCAGAGCAAAAAAGGCCATCAGCGTCCAGCCCGGAATGCTGATGCCAAACAAGGTCCAGGTGACTTCGGCACAGTTGCCATCGCCGGTAACCATCACTTTGAGCGCATCGAGCAGCGGGAAGGTATCGAGAATATAAGACAAGTCGGGCCCACAAGAAGGGACTTTGTCCGGGGGGAGACTCTGCAGCCAGAGCTGGCGGCTGGAGAAGGCGCCGCCGAGAATAGCCCCGAGCAAGCCCAGGGTTGCATAGACTCGGCGGCCGGTTCGCCGGGGGCCCTGCACGAAGGCCAGGAGCGCCAGTGCACCCACCAGCAGAACAAATATTCTCTGGGTCATGCACAGCGGACAGGGCACCAGCCCCATGACGTGCTCCATATAAAGGGCTACCGCCAGCAAGATCGCACAGATTGCGAAAATCAGAAAATTGGTTTGGCGCGGGCTGGGCAACATAGCGAATTCTCGACAAGGGGGTTAAAGTAGCGGCCATGGTACGAAAAATTTCAGCGTTTTCGCCACTGATAGTTAAGGCGCCGGTTAGTTCGAACCAAAGACCCCAAACCGCGTCAAATGGTTCACTGCCTCAGACTGAGTGTTAACGATTAAATACCAAGGCCTCGATAAAAGCCCACTGGAGTTTCCATGCCGCGCAACAATCTCTTAAATTCCCGCTCGCTGATCCGGCTCCTGGCTTTGACCATAGGCCTGATTTTGATGGCCCCTGCCAGCTGGGGTCAAGACGAGGAGGT
>CAZKCY010000006.1:0-18558 GCA_964551155.1 uncultured Marinimicrobium sp.
CGAAGCCCTCCGCAGCCGCCGCCGCCTGCAATTGGGCTAATGGAGCCGCCAAACCCGAATCCATCTGACACCCCCAAGGTTCGACGCTTATCATGCCTTCGGAACTCAGCCCAAACAGGCGCTCTTTGTCGGTCAACACCATAGTCACCTTAGCTTTTGCCTTTATGCTGGGGTTGGTCACGCGCTGATTACTGTATATTTCTTAGCCAAAAAACCCAGAAAAAAATTGCTCTTATCAAGCAAGTATGTAATATAACCGGGGGCTATAAAAGATAACAAAGCCTTATGAAGAGAAAATTATAATGATAATTACTCATGGAGCAGGGTTGTATGACTGTCAGTCATAGTGAATTACTTCGCCTGAAGAACTTGGGAATGGCAACCGTCAACATACTGCACGCTATCGGCATAAACACCTACGCCGATTTGCGCGAAGTTGGGGCCGTAGAAGCCTATAAGCGCATCAAGGCACGCGATATCAACGTCTCCAAAGTTATGCTCTACGCGCTTCAGGGCGCCCTGATGGATGTCCATTGGAACGACTTGCCCGCCGATTTGAAACAGCGATTGGTGGATGAAGCCGAAGATTCCAACCTGAGCGACAACTCTGATGCACTTACCTCACAAACAGTCTGACCAGCTCACCGACCTGGGCACTCAGCTCCTGGAGCTAACCGAGCGGCTAGTTGACGATCTCAAGCCCATTGCGCAGATCATAACTCTGCCATCGAGCCCAGATGTATTTGCCGGCCAAGCCCCCGAGCGGGTTTTTCAAATTGCTAAAGGTCAAGTCTATTATCGTTCCGGCGCCAAACTGGTGGCGCGCTTCGAACCGGGCGATTTGATAGGACTGAGTCGAGGGCTGAATTTCGCCTCCGGCACCTACGGCAGCGAGGGGCCAGTGGCATTAACGCCATTCGACTTTGCCCAGTTCGAGCAGCGGGCCATGCAGTCTCGCTCTGCCCTGCAACTCTGGACACGCTATTTACTCTGTCTCAGCAGCTTTTACCGGGAAGCCCTGGCCCAAGAAATTCGCGCCGAATTTGAGCCTTCGGCCGGGTTTATGCATTTCCGCGCTGGTGAAACCATTATCGAGCAAGGAACCGAAGCTGATCGGGTGTACACCTTGCTCGAGGGCCGGGCCGAAGCTCTGCGCGATGAAATTAAAGTGGGGGAGATTCAGGAAAATGAGATTTTCGGCGCCCTGGCGGTTTTCACCCGGCAAAAACGCATGGCCTCGGTCGTAGCGACCACCGACTGCACGGTGCTGGCGTTGCGTAAGGAAGAATTCATCGATCTGATCGATATTCAACCGCAAATCTGTTTGGGCCTGATTGAAGAAATGGCCGCCAAAATCAATCAGCTTAACGGTCAATTGCTAAGTCTGAAAACCGAGCAAGCATAAGTTGTTGACAACCTAAATGATAATAGTTAGCATTTACATCAATGCCGCTATCAATCTCCTTTTGGGCGGCATGAGTGATGGCGAAACCCTGTCAGTCAATCGCCGGAACTCTTCTCCTTGGGGCCTAGGCCCCGGCTAATCACGGTTACTTGGGCCACCTTCGGGTGGCCATTTTTCTCTCCCTTCAAAAACTCCCACTCGGAAATTTATTACGGTTTGCGGGCCAGTTGATATTGAAATTTTCTGCGCAACACGCATATTAGCGTCTGGAATCTTTATCCCTTTGCCTGCAGGAGAAGCTTAGCGTGTTTCGCATTGGCCTTTTTTTAATGACCAACCTGGCCGTGGTAGTGGTGGCCGGTATCGTTCTCAACCTCTTGGGTGTCGATCACTACCTGAAGGAAACCGGGGGCCTGGATCTCCAAAGCCTGTTGATTTTCTGCGCCATCTTCGGTTTTGCCGGCTCGTTTATCTCACTGTTTTTATCCAAATTTATTGCCAAAAAGACCACCGGCACCCGCATCATCGAACAGCCGCGCACCGCCGATGAACAATGGCTGGTCAAAACCGTCGAAGAACTGGCTCGCGAGGCGGGTATCAAAATGCCCGAAGTGGGCATATTTCCCGCGCCGCAATCCAACGCCTTCGCCACCGGCTGGAACAAAAACGCCGCTCTAGTGGCGGTCAGTGAGGGTCTGCTCAAGCGTTTCGACCGGGATGAGGTGCGCGCGGTCATGGCCCACGAAATCGGCCACGTCGCCAACGGCGATATGGTGACTCTGGCCCTGGTACAGGGCGTGGTGAATACTTTCGTGATGTTTTTTGCCCGGATCATTGGCTACACCGTCGATAAACTGGTATTCAAGAACGAGCGCGGCCACGGTATCGGCTTCTACCTGGTGACCATTGTGGCCGAAATTGTTCTGGCGATTCTGGCCTCCACCATCGTCATGGCCTTCTCCCGCTACCGGGAGTTCAGAGCCGACAACGCCGGCGCCCGCTTGGCCGGTCGCGGCGCTATGATCAGAGCCTTGCAGCGGCTTAAAGCCGAGGTGGAGGCCGGGGTGGACAACCCTATGCCCGACAGCATGAAAACCTTTGGCATCAATGGCGGCTTCAAGCAGCGCTTGGGTAAGCTGTTTTCCAGTCACCCGCCGCTGGAAGATCGCATAGCCGCGCTTCAGAGCGGCAAATAAACCGGGATTTCCCAATGACTAAAGCTCTACTCGAGACTCGATTGGCTCGCCCCGGCATTGCCGGGGCTTGGCTATTACTGGTGCTGATGGCTGGCGCTATGGCGCCGGGTCTTGGCGTGGCTGCGGTACCTGATTTTGCCACCGATGATGAACGCAACACCATCGAAGTGTTTGAATACGCCAGTCCGAGCGTGGTCTATGTGACCAACCAGCAGCTGGTGCGGGACCCGCACTCATTTGATCTGTTAAGCGTGCCCCGGGGAGCCGGTACCGGCTTCGTCTGGAATGAACAAGGTTACGTTGTCACCAACTTTCATGTGATTGAAGGCGCCCGCCAAGTGGTGATCACCCTGCAGGATCAGAGCACCTGGCCCGCCAAAGTCGTGGGCCTGGCCCCCGAGAAGGATCTGGCGGTGCTGAAAATCGAGGCGCCGGATCGCAAGCTGCATCCGCTCTTAAGAGGCGACTCCAACAAACTGTCGGTAGGCCACAAAGTGCTCGCGATTGGCAACCCCTTTGGGCTAGATGCCACCTTGACTACCGGCATTGTCAGCGCTCTGGGGCGGGAGATCGAGGCTCCCAACAAACGCACCATTCGCAACGTCATCCAAACCGACGCCGCCATCAACCCCGGCAACTCCGGCGGCCCGCTGCTAAATTCCAAAGGCGAATTGGTGGGCGTCAACACCATGATTTACAGCCCCAGCGGCGCCAGTGCCGGTATCGGCTTTGCGATTCCGGTCAACACCGTCGAGGAGATAGTACCGCAGCTGATCGAGCACGGTCGGATAGTACGCCCGATTCTGGGCATAGATATAGCTCCGGATCATTGGGCGCAGCGCAATGGTATTGAGGGTGTGCCCATCTTGAGAGTCGCCCGTGGTCTGCCCGCCGATCGGGCCGGCCTCGAAGGCGTACAGCGCAATCGCTGGGGTGGCGTGACGCTGGGGGATGTGATTACCGCCATCGAAGGTCAGCCGACGCGCAACTACGACGAACTGATGACCGCGCTTGAAAAGCATCAGCCCGGCGACGAAGTCGAGATTCAGTTTGTTCGGAGCGGCAAAGAAATGCGGCGCGAGCTGAGGCTCGCCGAACCGGAGCGATAATCGTGAGCGAGACTAAGCCCATTTGTGGCCTTTCCGATATACCCGAGGGGGGCTGCCGCGCTCTGGAGCATAAGGGCGAGCCCCTGTTCGCGGTCAAAAAAGGCGGACAGGTGTACCTGTACCGCAATGACTGCCCCCACGACTATATTCCTCTCAACCACGAGCCAGACGGGTTTCTCGACGCCAGTGGGACCCTGATCGAATGCGCCAATCACGGGGCCCTGTTTACTATCGAAAGCGGGGATTGTGTCGCTGGCCCCTGCGTCGGCGAGTGCCTGGAAGCAGTGCCTTTCGAAATAAAAGATGGCTACATCTACTGCGAGGCCTAGCAGTTTCCCGGGCCATCCTGACACGCAGATTTCTATAAAAGCCCATCAAGTTTCCACAAGCTCTCACTTCATTTTGACATTCCCGGTCTGAACCTCAGTTCTAGCTTTCCTCTCTGAATGCAATGTTATACCATAACTACAAATTACCCTGCTTCGATTCAGAACTCACACCTTTGGAGACAAAAATGCTCAAACTATCCACCCGATTAGGTGCGCTGCTGCTGGTTAGCCCTGCCGCTATGGCCGCCGATCTCAGCGGGCGAGTAGAGGATACCTCGGGGCAACCCATTCCAGGCGCAACGGTAGAAGTGGTCGGAACCAATAAGAAAGCAACCACCAATGCCCAGGGCGAATTCGTCCTTGAAGATCTGAACGCTTCCGAAGTCGAGCTGCACACCAAAGCTCCCTACCACACCCATACTCATGCCGATGCCCAAGTCGGAAGCTCCGAACCTCTGGTTGTCAGACTCGCGCCTTCGGCTATGGAAATCATCGATGTGCTGGCCTTGCCCTGGCATGCGTCTACTTTGGAATCGGCGACGCCCGTGGAAGTGCTGGCGGGTGAAGAGCTGCGCGACAAGCAGGCGTCCACGCTTGGCGAGACGCTGAAAAACGAAATCGGCGTGCACAGCAACTACCATGGCCCGGTGGCCAGCAGCCCGATTATTCGCGGCCTGGATGGCCCGCGGGTATTGATCACCCAGAACAGCCTGGATGCCGGTGATGCCTCCCGGGTGGGCCCGGATCACGCCGTAGCAACCGAAGCCTCCACCGCCGAGCAGATTGAAATTCTACGCGGCCCGGCCACGCTCCTGTACGGCAGTGGCGCCAGCGGCGGTGTGATCAACATAGTCGATAACCGGGTGCCCAAAGACAATCTGATCCGCGGCGAATGGCAACTGCAACACAATACCGTCGCGGACGAAAACCTGGCGTCGGCCAGCTTTACCGGCGGGGCAGAGGCATTTGCGGTTCATCTGGACGGTTTCTGGCGCGAATCCAACGATTACAAAATCCCGGTGGCGGCCGAACTCGATCACGAAGGTGAAGCTCACGAAGACCGCCTTGAGAATTCGGCCTATGAAGCCCAGGGCTTGAGCCTGGGCGGCAGCTACCTGCTGGAAAACGGCTTCGTCGGCCTCTCCTACGGTCGACTGGAACGAACCTACGGCATACCCGGCCATGAACACGGCGAGGAAGACGCCCTTGATCATGGTCACGAGGAAGAAGCGCACCCCGAGGAGGAACAAGGCGTTCACGCCGACTTGGAGCAGGACCGGGTGCAGCTGCACAGCGAGCTGGCGCTGGATCACAGCCTGTTCAGCGCTCTCAATACCCGCCTGGGGTACACCGATTATATTCACCACGAAATCGAAGCCGGCGAAGTCGCCACCACCTTTGCCAATGAGAGCGGCGAGGCCCGCTTCGATCTGTACCACCACCCGTTAAACGACTGGCGCGGCGTGCTCAGCCTACAGTACAAACACCAGGACTTTTCCGCCGTCGGCCTGGAAGCCTTTACCCCGCCTTCGACCACCGAAAGCCTGGCTCTGGCGCTGATGGAAGAACGCCACTTCGGCGACGTCCAGATTCAGCTGGGCGCCCGTGCCGAGCGGGTCGAAATTCACGCCGACCGGCTTGTGGCCGCCCTGGAACAGGATCACGACCCGGCTGACCCCGAACACCCAGAGACTCTGTCGGTGCTTTCGGTGGAGAATGTCTTCGAGCCTTTCAGCCTGTCGGCCGGACTGGTCTGGGATTTCACCGAGGGTTACAACCTGGGCGCTTCTCTGTCTCACTCCCAGCGCGCGCCTTCGGCCGCAGAGCTGTTTTCCTACGGCCCTCACCTGGGCAGCGGCGCGTTCGAGGTGGGCGCCATTTTTGATCTGCACCCTGAAAGCGACGGCGCTTTCCATGTGGATTTGAGGCTGGAGCCTCTGGAGCTGGAAACCTCCAACAACCTGGATCTATCGCTGCGCAAGTTTGCCGGTGATCTGGGCTTTACCCTAAACGCCTTCTATAACCGGATCGACGACTTTTACTATCAGCGCGAAACCGGCCTGTCCGCCGACGACGGCCATGGCCACGGTGACGAACAAGGCCTTCCGGTGTACCTGTTCAGCGCCGCCGACGCCGATCTGTATGGCTTTGAAGGTCAATTCGTGTGGCAGGCCAGCGACAGCGTCAAGCTCACCAGCTTTACCGACTACACTCGGGCGACGCTGCGCGATGGCGGCGATTTGCCGCGCATCCCCCCGCTGCGCCTGGGTGCCCAGGTCAACTACCGCCTGAATCAGTACAGCGCCGAACTGAGCGCCGTGCACCACTTTGAACAGGACCAAACCGCTCCTCTGGAAACCGCCAGCGAGGCCTACACCCTGGTGGACGCGCAAATCAGCTACGAGTGGATAGCCTTGGGCCAGGATCTGACCCTCTACTTGAAGGCCAACAACCTGACCAATGAAGAGGCGCGCCCGCACACCTCCTTCCTGAAAGATCGCGCCCCCCTGCCAGCCCGAGCTTTTGCCGCTGGCATACGGTCAAGTTTTTAATTCACCCTATTAAAGAGATCACTATGGAAAGCCAAAACATCACCAGAAAGCTCAACCTTGCCGGTCTGCTGTTATCTTCCCTACTGCTGACCGCTTGCGGCGGCAGCAGCACCACTTTTGTCGAACAAGATCGAGTTCCAGCCGAAGACGACCACGGGCATGAAGAAGGCGCGCTCGGCGGCCGGCTGCTGATTTCCGAAGCTGGCAGCACCCACCTGCATGTGTTCGATCTGGAGCACGAAGAAGTAGAGTCCGAATTTGATCTAAACGCTCCAGTCACGAGTTTGCTCGCCAGCCCATCCTATCGATATGGACTGGCGGTACAGGGCGGCGACAACGGACAGATCGACTTTATCGACAGCGGTCTCTATCTTGAAGAGCACGGCGATCACTTCGACTTGGTCGAGACGCTTCCCAGCCTGCTGGCGTACCAGCTGGTCGGCGACCGGCCGACCCACATAGCCCAAGCAGAAGGCAAAATCGCGGTTTTCTTCGATGGCAACAGCGGCGCACCGGCCCAGGTCCAGGTATTGAATGAGCACAATCTAGAAGACAACCATGAGCCAGCATTGCTTGAGTACACCACCAACCAGCAGGGCGCTGCCCAGGTTCGCGGCGACCATCTACTGGCCAGGGTACGAGACTCGCTAGCCAACACGGATAGCACTCTGCCCGACCAAGTAGCGCTTTTCCATCTGCACGGTGGCCACTACGACCAAGAGCAGACGTTTGAGGTAGTGTGTCCGGAATTGCATGGCAGCGCTCAGAACCACGATTTTGTCGCCTTCGGCTGCACCGATGGAGTATTGATCATTGAGGAAGACGAGCTGGATCACAGCTTCAGCGCCAGCAAACTGAACTCCGAAATACGCATCAGTGGTCTCTATGGTCACGACCACCTTGAGCAGTTTGTGGGCACAGGTTCGGATCAGTTGTATCTGGTCGATCCGACCGGCGAAGGCAGTATTGCCCCCCTGAGCTGGAGCAGCGACGAGAGCCTGAGCCCAGTAGCCTACGCTTTCGTTGAAGGCGGAGAAGGTTTCGCGATTCTCGATGACCAGGGTGGCCTCACTGTGTTGCACAGCCATGATTGGGACGCGAGCGAGCGCTTACAGGTTACCCACAGCGAAGCCGCTCCGGAAGGCAGCCGGTTCGAGCTAACGATTTCTGGAGATGGTCACTTTGCGTTTGTCACTGACCCGGCAGAGGCTGAGATTCAGGTTGTGGATTTGGAAACCATGGCAGTGATCGACACTATCGTTTTGGAATTCACTCCGGAGAAGCTGGTCTGGTTGGGTGTTGTAGAGGCCGATGAACACGAGGAACATGGTCACTAAGTAGCCCCAAAAAAATTAGGTTTTAACCTTGGCTACGAAGTGCCAGACGGTCAGTAGGGTTTGGGGAGCTTTCTTCAGGACCGTCTCCAGCAGGGATGCTGGAGTCGAGCCCCCAGGGGAAAGGTTTACGGCGTGTCCTGGAGGAAGATCGCCAAAGCCTGCCCTTTCTCTCAAATAGTTTGGGGGACGTTCACACTTCTTTTTAAGCTTTTGGGGCAGTTGTTGGGTATGCCGGGATACTACAAACGAACTGGCAACGCGCGACGCAGCACTACCTCAGCCCTCTCAGGAACAATATCCGCCCCAAAAGCCAGAATTTCCACGCCGGCCTCCGCCGCTCGGCGCAAAGTCTCCCCGTAAACAGGGTCTATGGCATCGGCCGGCTCCACCCACTCAATACCGGTATGCTGAACACAGAACACCAGTACGGCTCGGTGCCCCTGCTCCACCATCTGAATCAACTCACGCAAATGCTTGCTGCCCCGGCTGCTGACCGCATCCGGAAACAGCCCCCGACCCGGCTCTTCCATCAAGGTAACGCTTTTGACTTCCACGAAACATTGACGCTCGCCGTCCCCTAACAACAGATCAATACGGGACTTTTCACTGCCGTAGCGCACCTCGCGCCGAATCTGGTGATAGCCCTGCAACTCAGTAATAGTGCCATCGGCGATAGCGGCTTCCACCAACGCATTGGCCTGGCCGGTATTGACCCCCGCCAGGAAGCCACCCGGCGTGGTAGCCAGCTCCCAGGTATTGGGGTACTTGCGTTTGGGGTTGGCCGAGGTGGAGAACCAGCAGGACGAATCCGGCACGACACAATTCTTCATCGAGCCGGTATTCGGACAGTGAATCGTGATTTCAGAGCCATCTTCCAGTTCTACATCGGCCAAAAAGCGTTTATAGCGCCGAAGCAGCTTAGCCCGCCGCCAGCAAGTTTTATTCTCTGCGTCTAAACTCATACCAGTCCCCGCCTTGAAGGCGGGTATTTTTGCATCCTAGTGAGATGGCGGCAAATATTGCTCAAAGCCAGCACTGGCATGGAGTGCGCGCCGCCTTAGGATAAAAAAATACTGGCACTGTTTTTTGATATCTGGTAGCTTGCCATCCCTTTGAAAATCAGTGGCAAAGGGTCACGAATAGGGCTCGCCTGGCTTTGGCGGGTGCCCCAAGTGAATTTCAGTCGCTTTTTACACCGCCGGTTTAACCGGCACCGGGAAGTCATACGAGGCGCTAAACCATGCCCAATAGTTCAACTACAGCGGAAAGTTTTACCCTGCGTTCCTTTGAGCCTTACAAACCCAAAAAGGGCGAAGAGTACATGAATCCCAACCAGCAGGAGCATTTCAAGCAATTGCTCCTGTCTTGGCGGCGCGAGCTGATGGAAGAAGTTGACCGCACCATGAGCCATCTGAAAGACGAAGCGGCCAACTTTCCGGATCCGGCCGATAGAGCCAGTCAGGAAGAAGAGTTCAGCCTGGAGCTGCGTACCCGCGATCGCGAGCGCAAGCTGATCAAGAAAATCGACAGCACTCTGGAGCTGATCGAGAACGACGATTACGGCTACTGCCATGCCTGCGGCGTGGAAATCGGTATCCGTCGTCTGGAAGCTCGTCCCACCGCGACTCTGTGCGTGGACTGTAAGACTCTGGATGAAATCAAAGAAAAGCAGGTTGGCGGCTAAGCATCTGCAACCCGCGTTTCGGTCTCAAAACCCCAGCGGTGCCTCAGCACCGCTGTGCGCTTTCCCGCCTAGTGTCGCGCTAGCCAATACTGCGCCGCTATGACTTCCAGTTCCAACCCCGTCGATTCCGAAGCCTATATAGGCCGTTTTGCGCCATCGCCCACCGGGCCACTGCACTTTGGCTCTCTGGTCAGCGCTCTGGCGAGCTATTTGGACGCCCGAAGTCGCGGCGGCCTGTGGCTGGTGCGCATGGAGGATCTGGACCCGCCTCGGGAGCAGCCCGGCGCGGCCGCAGCCATTTTGGCGAGTCTCGAACAACACAGCCTCCAGTGGGACGGCGCAGTGGTTTATCAAAGCCAGCGCCATGAGGCCTACCGGGCCACCCTGACAGAACTCGAGCAAGCCGAGCTGGTCTACCCCTGCAATTGCACGCGGCGCGACCTCCAGTCTATGAGTGGGGTCTACAACGGCCATTGCCGGCACCGTAAAGTGGACAGGAGCAAAGCTCACGCCCTGCGCCTGAAACTCTACGACTTGCCTGCCAGCGCACCCCAGCTGCCGGAAATAACCCGCTTTGACGATTTGATCCAAGGCCCTCAAAGCCAGAATCTGCGCCTTGAGGCTGGCGATCAGATCGTCAAACGCAAAGACGGCTTGTTTGCCTACCAGCTGGCGGTAGTGGTTGACGACATGAGGCAGGGCATTAGCCACATCATCAGAGGCAGCGATTTGCTGGAAGTGAGCGCCCGCCAACAGTTTCTGTTCCAGCTGCTGGGCGCCAAAGCGCCAATTTATGGGCACGTGCCGGTAGCGGTTAATGCCCAGGGCCAGAAGCTGAGCAAGCAAAATCTCGCCCCGCCATTGAACCCCTCAGAGGCGGGCGCTAATCTGTGGCGGGCATTGGCGTTTTTAAATCAGAGGCCGCCCGCCGAGCTGGCCAACGGCTCTCCTGAGGAACTTTTGGATTGGGGTCTTAGGCATTGGCGGTTGGATACACTTCTAGGCCAGATGCAGGCTCCGGCCCCGCTCGCCGAGGCACCCAAGCCCCGATTTCAGCCCCAGAGGAATCCCGATCAATGAACAACCAGCGCCTGGTCATATTGCTGTTGCTGATCGCCTATATTTTTTCACCGACGCTTTTTAGCTGGATTATCAATCCAGATGGCGCCTGGTTTCGTCCCTACATCGCCTGGGTAGCAGTGATCGTCATTGCTTATCTGGTGCAAGCCCGAAAGAAGCGCAATCATGACTTTTGAACTTGGCCATGTGGCGCTGATTTGCGTCGCTTATTTATTAATCATTTTCGGGATCGCCTGGATCACCGAGCGAGGCTGGGTGCCGAAAGCCATTACTCAGCACCCGATCACCTATATTCTTTCGCTGGGAATCTTCGCCAGCGCCTGGGCGTTTTATGGCGTTATCGACCTGGCGTTTCAGTTCGGCTATGGCGCCCTGGCTTATTATCTTGGCGCCGGTGCCCTGTTTTTGTTCGCCCCCGTAGCTTTGGCACCACTGACGGAGCTGGCGCGCCGCTACCAGCTTCATTCGCTCGCCGACTTACTGGTATTCCGCTACCACAGCCACGGCGCGGGCGCCTTAACCACGCTCTGCATGCTGCTCGGGATACTGCCTCTTATGGCCCTGCAAATTCAGGCCATTGCCGACACCATGTACATACTCACGGTGAGCCGCAACCCCGCCTTGCCGGTAGTGGGTACGGGCTTTACTTTCAAGGACTTAATGGCCCTTGGCTACTGCGCCCTGCTGGCGTTGTTCACCGTCTTGTTCGGATCCAATCGGGAGCAGCATCGGGGCCTGATTACCGCCATGGCGTTCGAGTCTTTGATCAAAGTCTTCGCCCTCTGCGCCATTGGCTTATTGGCGGTTTACGGCGTTTTTGATGGCTTTCAGGGCCTCGATCAGTGGCTGCTGCAAAATCCGGAAAATCTGGCGCTGCTACACACCCCCATGGAGACTGGCGGTGCCCATACCCTTTTGCTGGTTTTCGTAGCCACGGCAGTCACCATGCCGCACATATTTCACATGGGCGTTGCGGAAAACCCCATGGCTCGTAACACCTACACGGTTACTTGGGCCTTTCCACTGTTTTTGCTATTCATGGCCCTGCCGATTTTTCCGATTCTCTGGGCCGGTTTTGAACTGGCGGTGCCGCTGCCAGCTCAGTATTTCACCCTCGGCGTGCCGATTATGGCCGAATCTCCGTCCTTGACGGTATTGGCGTTTATCGGCGGTCTATCGGCCGCCACCGGAGCCACAGTGGTTATTACCCTGGCGCTCTCTACCATGGTCATGAACCATTGGGTGCTACCGGCTTTGCGTTTGCGTACTCGCCACGACATATACCAACAATTGATCTGGTTGCGGCGCCTATTGATCGGCGCGATTTTGTTTGGCGGTTACTTTTTCTACTGGTTGCTGGACAACCGTCAGAGCCTAACCAATTTGGCCTTGCTGGCATTCATCGAGACCTTACAGCTACTTCCAGGCATGTTTGCGATCGTCTTTTGGCCCAGAGGCAATCGGCGCGGCCTGATCGCCGGCCTAGGGGCCGGAACTCTGATCTGGGCTCTGGGCCTGCTGTTGCCGGTACTCACCGGAATCAAAGCCCTGCCGCTGCCCGGCACCGATTGGGTCATTCCTTTGGGGATGGAGTATTGGAGCGGTATTACCCTCTTATCACTCGGCGTTAATGCCGCTATTTTTATCGGACTATCGCTGACGACGCAGCAGGATGATGATGAACTCTACAGCGCCGAACTCTGTGCCGCCGACGAACTCAGCCAGCCGGTGCGCCAAGCTTTGGATGTTCACAGTGTGGCCGAATTCAAGTCGCGCCTGGCCAAGTCCCTCGGCAAGGTTACCGCCAACCGTGAAGTAGACGTCGCCCTGAGCGAGCTCAATCTGCGCGCCACCGAGCGGCGCCCTTATGCTCTGCGACGGCTGCGCGACCAGATCGAGGCCAACCTCTCGGGGCTGATGGGCATTCATGTCGCCGGTGAAATCATGGACCGACACTTGCCCTACAAACTGGCCGAGCGACGCGACACCCTGGATATCAATCTGATTGAAAATCGCCTCGCCCAATATCGCACTCATTTAACCGGCATGGCGGCCGAACTCAACAATCTGCGTCTCTATCACCGCAAAACCCTGGAAGAGCTGCCCATGGCGGTCTGCTCCCTGGGGCGCGACGGGGAGATTCTGATGTGGAACCGAGCCATGGAAATGCTTACCCACACCCCCAGCGATGACGTCACCGGTTCCCGCCTCGAGAACCTGGAGGAGCCCTGGCGAGCGCTGTTGCTCGATTTCAGCCAAAGCAGTGAGCCGCATTACTATCGCCAGCAGATTGAGTTAGGAGAGCGGCCCCACTGGATCAGCCTGCACAAGGCCAATATCGATGGCGGTATCAACCCCGAAGAGTACGACCAGGTGATACTGCTGGAAGATGTTACCGAAACCCAATTGCTGGAGCAGGAGCTGATTCACAGCGAGCGGCTGGCGTCAGTTGGGCGACTGGCGGCCGGCGTGGCGCATGAGATCGGCAACCCGATCACCGGCATAGCCTGTCTGGCCCAGAATCTTCGTTACGAGTCAGAAAACCCCGAGATTCTTGAAACGGCCGATCAAATTCTGAGTCAAACCGACCGGGTGAGCCGAATTGTTCAGTCGCTGGTGGGCTTCTCCCACAGCGGGCAGAACAAGAAAAGCGAATTCGAGGCGGTTAAGCTGCGCGCCTGCGCCGGTGAAGCCATCCAGCTATTGTCCCTGCAGAAGGACAAGAACGAGGTAGAATTTCACAACAACATTGCCCAGAATGCGATAGTGGCCGGCGACAGCCAGCATATGATTCAGGTGTTCATCAACCTGCTCTCCAATGCCCGTGACGCCAGCCCGCCCGGCGGTCGTGTTATGCTGGACAGCAGCGAAGATGAGTTCAGTATCATTTTCTCGGTCACCGATGAGGGTACCGGGATTCCCGCCGACAAGATGGATCAGATTCTGGAACCTTTTTTCACCACCAAGGATCCCGGCGAAGGCACAGGCTTGGGACTGGCCATGGTGTACAGCATTGTCGAAGACCATGGCGGCAATCTGGAAATCGTCAGCCCGGTGGACAGAACCCACAACCGTGGCGCACAATTCTCGATTAAATTGCCGCGCCACCTCGACTCCATGCTGTAAAAGCCGGGTCCTATTGTTTTTGCGTCGGCAGTTTCCCGCCCGACCCCAAAAGGCGATGTGATAGCTATGAGCAAGATTCTGATCGTTGAAGACGAAACCATTATTCGCACAGCTTTGCGCAAACTACTCGAGCGCAACAAGTACGAGGTCTCGGAAGCCCCCTCGGTCAAGGAAGCCACCAGCAAATTCCAGCTGTCCGATTACGAGCTGATTATCAGCGATTTACGCCTGCCTGGCGCCCCGGGAACCGATCTGATCAAACTGGCGGGCGAAGTCCCGGTGCTGATCATGACCAGCTATGCCAGTCTGCGCTCAGCGGTTGACTCAATGCGCATGGGCGCGGTGGATTACATTGCCAAACCTTTCGATCACGAGGAAATGGTCACGGCGGTCAAGCGGGTAATCGGCAAGGCCAGCGCGGCCCAGCGGCAGAAGCTCAACTCGACCACCGCCAGCCACGCCATTGCCGGCATGATCGGCAACAGCGATGTCATGCACACGCTCTATAATCGAATCCACAAGGTAGCCCCCACCAAGGCCACTGTGCTGGTGCACGGCGAGACCGGCACCGGTAAAGAACTGGTCGCTCGAGCCTTGCACGAAGAGAGCCCGCGCCGCGACAAACCGATGATTTCAGTCAACTGCGCGGCCATTCCCGAAACCCTGATCGAGTCCGAGCTTTTCGGCCACGAAAAAGGCGCCTTTACCGGGGCTGCCAGCACTCGCGAAGGCTTGGTCGCCGCCGCCGATGGCAGCACCCTGTTTCTGGATGAAATCGGCGAACTGCCGCTGGAAGCCCAGGCGCGGCTGTTGCGGGTTTTGCAAGAAGGCGAGGTGCGCCCCATCGGCTCGGTGGAATCCCGCAAGGTCGATGTCCGGCTGGTGGCGGCGACCCACCGGGATCTGCGCAAACTGGCGCGGGAGCATAAGTTTCGCGAAGACCTCTACTTTAGAATCAATGTCGTGCAGCTGGAGCTGCCTCCGCTGAGAGACCGAGGCCGGGACATCATCACCCTGGCGGAAAGTCTGCTGCAGCGCTTCTGCCACGAGATGGATAAGCCCGGCCTGCAGCTCTCTCCGGAGGCTATACAGGCGATCACCACCTATACCTGGCCCGGAAATGTCCGGGAGCTGGAGAACGCCATCCAGCGGGCAGTCATACTGTGTGAAGACAACAGTGAAATCAGTCACGAGCTGCTGGCAATCGATCTGGATTTGGTTCGCTACGAAACCGAAGAGGAAGAAGAGGCCATTTACGGCGCCCACCGTGCCGCAGGCCGCACTTCACCTCAGGATCCCAGCGAGGACCTGTCTTTGGAGGATTACTTCCAGCGCTTCGTCTTGGAACACCAAGACACCATGAGCGAAACCGAACTGGCCCGCAAACTGGGCGTCAGCCGCAAATGTCTTTGGGAGCGCCGTCAGCGCCTGGGAATACCACGCAGCAAGAGCACGGCGGGCGTAAAATAAGCCCTAATGGCTCTTGGCGAGCGCCAAAAAGGTTACCAAAGCACTTCTTTTCTCAGCCGCTAGAGCTTTAAAAGTTAATAGCGGCGTCATTTATGCAACTCCATCTGCCAAAGCGTTACCTCAGGCAACCGCCCTTCCCAGTGTTACCCAATAGCCAAGCTGTAACAAACTTTCTAACGATTAGTAACGGTTGGACATAACAAAACTTAATAAGATACGACCGGAAAATCCTATGTTATTGATTTTATTGAAAAATTACTTATTGGCACAAGAAGTGCTCTTAGAACGTCACATAACAACAACAAATAATAAAAAAAGTTCCACTACTAACAACAACAAATAATAAGAACGGCAAAAACAAAAATAACAACAACAAACAATAAAAACTGGCAAAGCCAAAATAACAACAAGAAATAATAAAAACAGAACATTTAAATAAAAATAACAATACACAATAACAAAAGCGTTAAGAGTATTTCTGACGCCATAAAAAATAACGATAAAAGAAAATAACAAGCGGAAAGACTGACTAAAGACTGAAGCGGGATTGCAGGCAAGCAACATTTTATTGAAGGGCATGGACGCGCCCCCTTTGCTGCGAATCGCAGCCGCCAATAAGAATCTCTCCTGCGGGAAAGCCAAGGCTTTCCCGCTTTGCTTTATGGGTTGGACTTTCACTCTCTGTCTCGCAGACCCTGCACTGGAGCAAAGTCGAGCCAAAAGCCCCGAGTTCCCCCGAGACCAGGCCCATGCTAAACTCCCGAGCCATCAAATTGTCGCCCAATCAAACCAGGGCTCAAAAGTCGCTGTGACTAACTTACTAATGAATCCACTAACCGTGCCGTACCGCTCATGCTGAAAAGGCTTCTCAATCTGCTGTCGCCCCGCCCGGGTAAATCCGTTGCCGATCGCCAGCCCCTCGTAGTTCCCCGCGACCAACACAGCATTTCGCGCAAAGACATCAGCCAAGGTGCTTTGCGCATCATGAAGCAACTGGACGAAGCGGGCTTTCCCGCCTATTTAGTGGGCGGCGGGGTGCGCGATCTTCTTTTGGGTGGGCATCCGAAAGACTTCGATATCGCCACCAGTGCCCGCCCAGAGCAGATCAAGCGCCTGTTCCGGGGCGCGCGCATTATTGGGCGCAGGTTTCAAATTGTTCATGTGCGCATGGGCCGGGAGATTATCGAGGTCACCACCTTTCGGGGCCCTCACGACCAGTCCCGCAGTGAGGACGGCATGCTGTTGCGCGACAACGTCTACGGAACCCTGGAAACCGACGCGGTGCGGCGCGATTTCACCGTTAATGCCCTCTACTATAGCCTCGATGGCTTTGCGATCCACGACTACACCGGCGGCCTAAAGGACTTGGAGCTGCGCCGCTTGCGAATGATTGGCGACCCGGTGACCCGCTATAAGGAAGATCCGGTGCGTATGCTGCGCGCAGTGCGCTTTGCCGCCAAGCTGGGCTTCAGTGTCGAGGAGGGCACCGCCGATCCAATTCTCGAGCTGGGTCCACTGCTGCGCAATATTCCCTCGGCCCGGCTGTTTGAAGAGGTACTTAAACTGTTTCTGGCCGGCTCGGCAACCGCCACCTTCAATTTATTGCGCGAGTACCAACTGCTCGAGCACTTGTTTCCCGGTACCGAAGCGGCGCTGCAAGCCGGAGATGAGCAGGGTCTGGAGCTGATCGAGCTCACCATGGCCAACACCGACAAGCGGGTGCGCGCTGGCAAAACCGTCACCCCCGCTTTTATTTACGCCGCGCTGCTCTGGCCCCCCATGCAGAGGCTGTTCCGCGAGCTGGCCCAGCAAATGCCGCCTCAGGAAGCCTATATTCAAGCGGTTCAGGATGTTATCGGCGCCCAGCTGGGCCACACCGCTTTGCCGAAACGCTTCCTGATCCCAATGCGCGAAATGTGGGACATGCAGGAGCGACTGACCCACCGCAATAGAGCACCAAGGCTGCTTGAGCAGGGGCGTTTCAGAGCCGCCTACGACTTCCTGCTGCTGCGCGAAGCCTCGGGCGAACACCTCGACGGCCTGGGCAACTGGTGGACCCATTACCAAGCCGCCGACGAAGCCGAGCGCGAGCGGATGGTTGCCGAAGCCCAACGCCAGAAGCCCAAGGGCAAGGGCCGCCGCCGGCGTTCGGGCCGGTCGCGCAAAAAGTCTTCAGACTCGGGCTCGAGCGACTCGTCCTCCTCGTGAACAAATCCTTCCACAGGGCCTACATCGGTCTGGGCAGCAACCTCGACCACCCAATCGAGCAGGTCGAAACCGCACTGCAGGAGTTGGACGGATTGCCCGATAGTCGATTGATCGCCGCGTCGCCGCTCTATCGCAGCCGTCCGCTCGGCCCGCCTCAGCCGGATTACATCAACGCCGTGGCGGCGCTTGACACCGGCCTGGAACCCATCGAGCTATTGGACCAGCTCCAGGCACTCGAACACCGGCACAAGCGCGAGCGCCTGGAACACTGGGGGCCGCGCACCCTGGATCTGGATCTGCTGGTTTACGCTGCGCTAACAATGGATCATCCCCGCCTGCAGCTACCGCACCCGGAGCTACATAGGCGCAATTTCGTGCTCTATCCATTGGCCGATATAGCGCCCGAGCTGGTACTTCCCAGCGGCATCTCGGTTGAGGCATTATTAAAGACTACCCCCCGCACCGGGCTGGAACCTCTGTCACCCTAAAAGCAATAGGAGCGAGCCTTAGTGGAAGCCGTATTTGAAGATTTACAGCTCGATCTCGAAGCCTCCGAGCTACCCCGCTATATCGCCGTGGAAGGTCCTATTGGCGTGGGCAAAACCACTCTCGCCAAAAATATCGCCCAGCTGTTCAATTACGACATTCTGCTCGAGCAGCCGGAGCAAAATCCGTTTCTGGAGCGCTTTTATCAGGACCCCAAGTCCACCGCTTTGCCCACCCAGCTGTTTTTTCTGTTCCAGCGCGCCAACCAGATTCAGCAGTTGCGCCAAGCCGATATCTTCGAGCCAGTACGGGTGGCGGATTTTCTGATGGAAAAGGATCAGCTGTTTGCCCAGGTCACCCTGGACAGCGATGAGCTGGCCATTTATCAGCAGGTTTACGACAAACTCACCATAGATGCGCCCGTGCCGGACCTGGTGATCTACCTGCAGGCACCGGTCAAGATTCTCTCCGAACGCATTCGCAGCCGCGGGATTCCCGCCGAGCAGGCCATAGGCAATCAGTACCTCGAGGCCCTGAACGAGGCCTATACTCAGTTTTTTCACTACTACGACAGCT
>CAZKCY010000007.1:0-1513 GCA_964551155.1 uncultured Marinimicrobium sp.
CCTTTTTGGCCTTTTGCCAGAGGCTGAACAGCTCACTCTGTTTGACATCGGCAAGCACCATGTTCTGTTCGTGAGTAGTGCGCGCCTCGCCAAAACTGTACTCATCGGCCAGATCGGCGATGATTTCCAGTTGCCGGTCGGTGATATCCCCGGGCGCCACGCCGGTAGGCTTGAGCGACAGGGTAACCGCCGCGTAGCCGGCAACTCGGTGCGGGCGCACGTTGCGCTGCAGCCACTTGCTAAACGCCAGGGTTTCTTCCGCCTGGCGGTCCAGTTCCGCCTGGGCACGGGCGGCGTCGAGCTGCTCGTAAGGCGGCTCAGTGAAAAAGCTCTTGGCCCGGTCTATCTCGTCCTGGGTCAGGGTGTTGTTGTCGCCCTGCAGGAACTCGAATTCCCGCTCGACTTTTTCCGCGAACACATCTGGTCCCAAGGCTTTGACCAGGATTTTGATACGGGCTTTGAATTTGTTGTCCCGGCGGCCCAGCTGGTTGTAAATGCGCAAAATGGCTTCCAGATAGGAGAGTATCTGCTCCTGGGGCACGAACTCGCGAATCAGGCTGCCGATCACCGGCGTGCGGCCCAAACCGCCGCCCACATAGACCTTGAAACCCACGTCGCCACTGCCGTTTCGCACCAGCTGCAAGCCGATATCGTGCACCTGAATAGCGGCGCGATCCTGCTCCGAGCCGGTCACGGCAATTTTAAATTTGCGCGGCAGGAAGGCGAATTCCGGGTGGAAGGTCGACCACTGGCGAATGATTTCGCAGTAGGGGCGCGGATCCACGACTTCATCCTCGGCAATGCCGGCGAATTGGTCGGAGGTGATGTTGCGGATGCAGTCGCCGCTGGACTGGGTGCAGTGCATCTCCACTTCGGCCAGTTCCGCCAGAATATCCGGCACTTCGGTCAAATCGGGCCAGTTGATCTGAATGTTCTGGCGGGTGCTTACGTGGCAGTAACCCTTGTCGTATTCGCGGGTGATGTGTGCCAGGCGACGCAACTGCTTGCTGTTGAGCATGCCGTAGGGCACGTTGATGCGCAGCATAGGCGCCAGGCGCTGGATATAGAGGCCGTTCTGCAGCCGCAGAGGGCGAAACTCCTCGGGATCGATTTCGCCCGCCAGGAACCGCTTCATCTGGTCCCGAAACTGGGCCACCCGCTGGCTCAAAATTTTGTGATCGTGCTGGTCGTAAATGTACATAAAGGCTAGTTCACCTGTACTACCGGAATCAGTTGGCCGGAAAATGATCGCTACCTGAAGCCCTAGCCCCGGCTGTGAGAAAGCAGAACGGGGACGGACTGGCCTAAAATAGGCGCGCAGAATACACCAAAAGCCCGCTCCGCGCGAGCCGTGACGCTGGCGGGACGGGGTTTAATCGGTGTCTTTATAGAATCACTCTAACAACTTTGGCAGGACTTCTGAACGAACGTTTTAGGCTATCTTAATATCTTTTGGTTATAAATTGGGCTGTGTGCTTGTTATTTGTTGGTTGCTTGTGGTAAAAATCGCGCT
>CAZKCY010000007.1:1523-18527 GCA_964551155.1 uncultured Marinimicrobium sp.
ACGATATCTGGTAACAAATGAGCGGTTCTACCTGCCTAGCCACCATACTTAAAAGCCTGACGCAAAAGAAAGGAGCATAAAAATAATGAATGACGAAACCGAAATGCAGAATCAGGGCGACAGCACCGCCGATGCAATCGCCGCAGTGGCGCTGATAACAATTTTTGTACTTACTTGCGTTTACTGGCTGATGGGTCAGTAAGCTAGGATGACCGCCGCGTCTTTAGACGGGCGGTCTCAAAATTGTAGCCTGCTCTAAAACGCTTCCGATCGCGCTAATTTTGGCTGTGCCCAGGGAGTTGTTCAGTAAATATCTGGTTCTTCCCCAGCTCTTCCCTCCCAGTTCTTAACTCTCTTTCATTGTTGCGGCTTACCGGTGGCAGCGATTAAGTCTCAAAGCGGGTGTTTGGATGACGCGCCCATCCTGCGCTATAGTCCAAGAAAGTCGTAACCCCTTTAGGAGGAGAACCCTTATGCAAGATGAGCAGCGGCGTCAGGAATTGCGCAAATTGAAATCCGAGCTCGATAAGGCGCATGAGGCCATGTTGGGTTTCTTCGAGAGTGACAATGAGCAAAGCTTTTTGCCCGGGCAGTTAACCGGGCGTCAACTGGGTGAGTTGGAGCGTTTGGAGTTGGCTCACGAAAAAGCCTTGAAGGAGTATCAGGAACTTTGCCGCAATTGGCGGCAAAAATAAGCTTGGTCAATTTAGGCTAGGGTCGGTTCAGGTTTGCCCGGGCAAGCAGTTGCCCAGGCAACTAAATTCTGTCACCATCGCTCCCAATTGATTGTTTCTTGCTTTCAACGGAGCGAATGATGCTTAACTCCAACCGTACTAACCCGCGCGATTTTCATCTGCACAACAGTTTTACCTTCTGGATTGCGCGCCTGGCGAGTGCGATGAAAGACAGCTTTAACCAGCAGCTGGCAGCCTGGGAAGTGACCTACCCCCAGTGGATGATTCTCAATGTTCTGCACCATGAGCTGGCGAATACTCCGGCCCAAATTGCCGACAATATTGGTGTGGACCGCTCGGCGGTCACCCGGCTGTTGGATCGTTTGGAAGTTAAAAACCTGATCGAGCGGGTGCATGACGGTTTGGATCGACGCTCAGTCAAAATTTTTATTACCCGGGCCGGGCAGGATTTGATGGCGGAACTCAACGGTGCCGCGGACGAACATCAGCGTCAATTTCTCGCCCAGCTACCACCCACCGAGCTGCGGGCTTTCAAAGGAAATGTGCAGAAGTTGTTGCGTGCTGGAGATATCGAGACCTCGGAGTTTTGGCGCCACGTTTAATGATGGCAAAAGCTCAAATTGATCAGAGTCCGCTTTTAGCCAGAACCAGCCGTACCACCAGGATTACCACCACAACAAACACCGCGGTAAAAATCACGCCCGCAGTGATGTAAACGTAAATATTGCCCCCTTTGAAATCGCGCTCGCGGTTTTTGCTGCTTTGGACACCAAAGGCAGCGGCAAAAACACTGAGAACAATCTGAAAGAAGTTGGGTTTGGAGTTCGAGTCGCGCTGGTCCTGCTTCCGATCTTGTTTCTCGTTCATGGCTGGCCTCAAATATTGGGAAGCCCATCATGCCTAAAATTGGCGAAGGGGACAACGCAATAACACTGGTGCGGAAAACTTCGGATGCTGAGCAAGTTCAGATGCCGACCCTGAGTTGTAGCAGGGCGACTACCACGAAACCAAAAAAGAGATCGAAACTAGGTGACCGATTCATTGGACCAGTTGTATGTACTGCCGAGCTGCGAAGAGCCTGTCAAGGTGCTGGAAGCAGAAGCCTCTCATTTGCTGGTGGAAAAACCTGCACGGCTGCTTAGCGTACCGGGGCGCAGCCCCGAGAATCGCGATTGTGTGATCAGCCGGCTGCACGCTGAATACCCCGGGGCGGCAGCCGTGCACCGGCTGGATTTCGATACTTCGGGCATTATGGTGGTACCTTTGAGCAAGGCGGTGTTGTCCAATCTCAGTCGTCAGTTTCAGCAGCGCTCGGTGCACAAGTGCTACACCGCGGTGGTTTACGGTCTGGTGGAGCAAGATCAAGGCCGAATCGATTTACCCATCGCACCCGACCCCCAAGCGCGCCCCAAGTATAAAATCTCGCCCGAGGGCAAAGCCTCGGTAACCGAGTACCGGGTGTTGGAGCGCAACGCTCAGAACAACAGCACCCGGCTTGCGCTCTATCCGGTAACCGGGCGCTCGCATCAGTTGCGATTACATCTTCAGGCCCTGGGACACCCCATTCTAGGGTGTGAGTTTTACGCTCACCCCGAGGCTCTGGCCATGGCCGATCGGTTGTTATTGCACGCCTCGGAACTGTCTTTTGATCACCCGATTAGCGGCGAGCGGATTAATGCCGCCAGCGCCGCGCCGTTTTAAGATCAAGCCTTAATTTGATTAGGTGAGACCGGCAAATTTCGAGCGGCCCAGCTGCCTAGTGGCAGGGAGAGATCCGCTCGCAATCTCGTTGGCCACTACTAGTTGTTGATTAGTCGACGCGAGTTTTACCTCAGTGCCGCTCTCGGCTTAATCGCTCCAGCCTGGCTTGCAAGGTCTCTATTTCAGTCATTAAATCCAGCGCCAGGGCCACCCCGGCCAGGTTCAGCTCCAAGTCCCGGTGCAGGTTCACTGCCCTGCGCAAGCGCACCAAGCTCTGACCGCTAAACCTCCAGCGGGGCTGGCGCGGGTCGACTGGCTCGATAATACCTTCGTCTACCAGTTCCACCACAAAATCGGCGTTCACGCGGCAGGCCCGGGTTAGCTCGGTCAGGCTGAGTTCCAGCTCTTCTTCCAGAATGGCGCCGCTCAGCGGCTGGTTGCTGTTCTGAGTCATGGCTAGACCTCCAGATGGGCGCGCGGGTTGAAAGAAAATTTCTCGGCCATTTTCCGGTATAGAGCTTTGTCTTCGTCAGTGGTGGCCGGCGGGAGAGCTATGCTGATTTGGGCGTAGAGATCGCCCGCGGTTTTGCCCGGTAATCCCCGACCTTTAAGGCGCAACTTACGCCCGCTGGTGGAATTGGGCGGTATTTTTAAGTCCACCTTGCCTTCGGGCGTGGGAATCTTTACCGTCGCACCCAGCGCGGCCTCCCAGGGCGCCAAAGGCAGATCCAAGTATAGATCCCGGTCCTCCACTCGGTACAAGGGGTGGGGGTTGAATTCCACTTTCAGGTACAAGTCGCCCGCCGGCCCGCGGCCGGTCCCAGGCGCGCCCTGGCCGGTTAAGCGAATGCTCTGGCCGGGTTTGATGCCTTTGGGGATTTTGACGTTGAGGCTGCGGGGTTTGGTGCGCACCCGCCCGTTTTCGTCGATTTCCGATTGCTGTAGAGTGATTCGTCGGCTGGCACCGGTGAAAGCGTCTTCCAGGTCGATCAACACCTTGGCGTGGTGATCCTCGCCCCGGCTGTCGAAGCCTCGGGCCGCGCCTCTATGCCCGCCCTGGAAGCCACCAAAACCGCCGCCTCCGAACATGTTTTCGAAAAATTCGCTAAAGCCCGCACCACCGGCTCCGGTAAAACCGCCGCCGCTGAATTCGAATCCGGCGTCCCAGTCCGGTGGTGGCCGAAACTCTTCCCCAGCTTTGGCCCGGCTGCCCAATTGGTCGTAGGCGGCGCGTTTTTCCGGGTCTTTGAGAACCTCGTAGGCTTCGCCCACCTCTTTAAAGCGGTCTTCCGCGCCCGGTTCTTTATTGACATCCGGGTGGTATTTGCGCGCCAGCTTGCGGTAGGCCCGCTTGATTTCGTCCTGGGTAGCGCCGCGTTCAAGGCCCAGGGTTTGATAGTAATCTTTGTATTCCATAGCTGATTGAACTCCGAGCAGAGACTTGCTTGATTACTCTATCAATGTGGGCGCGGCGCCGGCATCTCAAGTTCTGCTGGTTCTAACTGACGCTAATCGCCTTGTACCGTGGCCACCAAGGTTCGAGCCCCGCCATGGTTTCGGTGCTCGCACAAATAGATTCCTTGCCAGGTTCCCAAATTGAGCTGCCCGCGGGTGATCGGAATGGTCAAACTGCTGCCCAGAATGCAGCTTTTGATATGGGCCGGCATATCGTCATCGCCCTCGTAGTCGTGCCGGTAATAGGGCGCGCCTTCTGGGACGAACTTGTTAAAGTGGCTTTCCAGGTCCTGGCGAACCGTCGGGTCGGCGTTTTCATTGATCGCCAAAGAGGCGGAGGTATGTTGAATAAACAAGTGCAATAAACCGCAGTCTATCGAACTTATATCCGGTATTTGCTCGGTCACCTCCCGGGTAACCAGATGAAAGCCCCGACTTTTCGGGGGCAAACGAAATTGGGTTTGCTGCCACATGGTTTTCAGCCTCGCAGTTGATCAATATTTCAGGCTAGCGGATAAACCTTCTTCTGTCACATACCCTTGGAGCGACTTTGACAGCGCTGTCCTCAAGGTCGAATTTGCTGTGTTAGAATGCCGCGCAGCAAATTTCGCGTCTATTTACCCCCTATTCTTGGAGGCAGATTGCCATGTCCCAATCGTCCACAAAAGTTACCTGGCCCAAGCTGACCAGTGCTATTGGTTTGAATCCCGAGCAGGAAGAAAAAATCGACCAGTTGCTGGCGCAGATGACGCTGGAGCAGAAAGTAGGGCAAATGATTCAGCCCGAAATTCAGCAGGTGACTCCGGAGGATGTGCGTGACTATCACATAGGCTCAGTGCTCAACGGCGGAGGCAGCGTTCCCGGCAAGAATCGCTACGCCAAGGCCGAGGACTGGGTGGCGCTGGCAGACAGCTTCTGGCACGCGTCTATGGATGATAGCGAAGGGCGACTGCCAATTCCGGTTATGTGGGGCACAGACGCGGTGCACGGGGTCGGCAACGTAGTGGGCGCCACGCTTTTTCCTCATAACATCGCTTTAGGCGCGGCCAATAATCCGGAACTGATTCGCCAAATTGGCGAAGTTACCGCGCGCGAAATTGCCGCCATAGGCCTGGACTGGGACTTTTCTCCCACAGTGGCGGTGGCCCGGGACGATCGCTGGGGCCGCACCTACGAATCCTATTCCGAAGATCCGGAACTGGTGCGCGCCTACAGTGGCAAGATGGTGGAAGGTTTGCAAGGCAAGGGCGGCAGCGAAGAGTGCTTGGATGATTACCACGTTATTTCCACGGCCAAACATTTTATTGGCGATGGTGGCACCGTCAACGGCATCGACAGGGGCGACAACCGGGATTCCGAAGAGCAGCTGCGCGATATTCACGGCGCCGGCTACTTCAGCGCCATAGAGGCGGGTGTTCAGACGGTTATGGCGTCGTTCAATCGCTGGCACGGCGAGCACATGCACGGTCACCAATACCTGCTCACGGAAGTGCTGAAAAACCAGATGGGTTTCGACGGCCTGGTAGTAGGCGACTGGAATGGCCATGGCTTTATCGAAGGCGCCGACGTACTGGATTGCCCTCAAGCCATCAACGCTGGCCTGGACATTTTTATGGTGCCCCATCCGGACTGGAAGACCCTGTTCCATAATACCGTCGAGCAGATCAAAAGCGGCGTGATTCCCCAGAGCCGTGCCGATGATGCGGTACGCCGTATCCTGCGGGTCAAATTGCGCGCCGGTCTGTTTGAGCGGGGCGCGCCCTCGAGCCGGTCGCTGGCGGGCAAACAGGAACTCCTGGGGGCGCCGGAGCACCGGGCTCTGGCCCGCCAAGCGGTACGCGAATCTTTGGTGCTGCTGAAAAACCGCGACCAATTGCTGCCGCTGAACCCCAAGCAGAAAATCCTGGTGGCCGGGGATGGTGCCGACAACATCAGCAAGCAGACCGGGGGCTGGTCGGTGACCTGGCAGGGCACCGGCAATACCATGAAGGAATTCCCGGGAGCCACCACCTTGCTTACCGGCATCAAAGAGGCGGTAGAGGCCGGCGGCGGCCAAGTGATACACAGCCCCGACGGCAGCTTTACCGACAAGCCAGATTTAGCGCTGGTTATTTTTGGCGAAGATCCCTATGCCGAGATGCAGGGCGATGTTCAAAATTTGCAGTACAAGCCGCGCGACAATTCCGACTGGGAGTTGTTGAAAAAGCTCAAGAGTCAGGGCTTACCGGTGGTGTCGCTGTTTGTTACCGGACGGCCTCAGTGGGTCAACCGGGAACTCAACGCCTCCGACGCCTTTATGGTGATCTGGCAGCCGGGCACCGAGGGCGCCGGAGTTGCGGATGTGCTGGTGCAAACGCCGGAAGGCAAGGTCAATCATCCGGTCTCCGGTACGCTGAGTTTTTCTTGGCCCAAGCGCCCTGACCAGGCGCCTTTGAATAGCGGCGATGAAAACTACGATCCTTTGTTTGCCACCGGCTACGGTCTGCGCTACGGCGATCAGGATTCTTTGGGCGATGATCTCTCGGAAGAGGGCATAGCGCTGGAGGAGACCGAAGCGGTCTGGGAGATTTTCAAGCAGCGACCGCTGGATCAATGGGGCATTGAAATCGAAGGCGGCAAAAACGACCGGGTTGCCATGGTTGGCAAGCATGCCGAGGCCTCAACGATTCAGGTTACCGCCGTGGACCGCGAGGTGCAGGAAGATGCCCGGCAAGTGGTTTGGAACGGCTCGGGCGAAGGCCTGGTGGTGATTTCCACCCGCGACCGTCAGGTGCTGACCGACTATTTGCGCGAAGACGGCGCCTTGATTGTCGATCTGAAAGTGGATGCCGCTCCCAGCGCGCCGGTGATCCTGCGAGTCGGCTGTGGTCCCTCGGCCATCTCCCAGATCGATATTACCGAGCAGCTGCGGCAAGTGGCGGGCAAGGGCTGGCAAACCCTGGTGGTGGATCTGGATCAGTTTCCTGACGTCGGCTCGGATTTCGGCTTGGTGCTGCCGCCGGAAGAGTTTTTTACTCGAGTGCTCGAGCCCTTTGGCCTCTCGACCGGGGGTCAGCTGGACCTGACTTTCTCGGGCGTCCGACTTGAGAAAAACGCCGCCGATGGCGGGGTAAGCTGGCTCTAAAGGGCACAAAGCGGGCCGATTAATCTCGGCCATTGCCCTTGATATTCCCTCCGCCGCCCCAATCTTTGGGGTGGTTGCCGCGCAGGTGGAGACTGCCTTCTCCGCCTCGCGCGATTCAGCAAGCACAGTCTGAATTTATTGCAACCAACAGTTTTGTTTATCTTCCCCCGCAAGCGGCCATTGTTTGGGGTGGGAAGGGCTATTTTGTCAGACAGGAGCTACAGCCAATGACCGTGGAAGCCCAAAAAGAGACGCTTGGTTTTCAAACCGAAGCCAAGCAACTACTGCACTTGATGATTCACTCGCTCTACTCCAATCGCGAGATTTTCTTGCGGGAGTTGATCTCCAACGCTTCGGATGCGGCCGACAAACTGCGCTTTGAAGCCGTTACCGATGACAGTCTTTACGAGGGTGACAGCGAGCTTAAGATTCGGATCAGCTACGACAAAGACGCCAAGACCCTGACCGTTAGCGATAACGGTATCGGCATGACCCGCGACGATGTGATCGAGAACCTGGGCACAATCGCCAAATCGTGAACCGCCCAATTTATGGCCAAGCTTACCGGAGATCAAAAGAAAGACTCCCAGCTGATTGGTCAGTTCGGCGTGGGTTTTTACTCCTCGTTTATTGTCGCCGACAAAGTGGTGGTTTACTCGCGCCGCGCCGGTACCCCGGCCAATGAAGGCGTGCGTTGGGAAAGCCAGGGCGAAGCCGAATTCTCGGTGGAAAACGTTGAAAAGCCCCAGCGCGGCACGACCATTGAACTGCATCTTAAAAGCGATGCACTGGAATTTGCCGATCACTGGCGCCTGCGCACCATCATTAAGAAATACTCCGATCACATCGACATTCCCGTGGTGATGCAAAAGCCCCTTGAAGCTGATGAGAAAGACAAGGAGCCCGAAGATGAGGTCATCAATACCGCCACTGCGCTCTGGACCCGCTCGCGCAGCGAAATCAGTGACGACGAATACAAAGAGTTTTACAAGCACATCAGTCATGACTTCAGCGAACCCTTGACCTGGAGCCACAACCAGGTGGAAGGCAAATTGGATTACACCAGTTTGCTTTATGTGCCTTCGCGCGCGCCTTTCGATCTGTACAACCGCGACGGCGCCCGGGGCGTGAAGTTGTACGTGCGTCGTACTTTTATCATGGACGACGCCGAACAGTTTCTGCCGCTCTATCTGCGCTTTATCAAAGGCGTGGTGGATTCAAACGACCTGTCACTGAACGTCTCCCGCGAAATTCTGCAGAAAGATCCGCAGATCGACACCATGCGCGCCGCTTTGACTAAGCGGGTGCTCGACATGCTGGCCAAGCTGGGCAAAAAAGACCCCGAGAAGTACGCCACTTTCTGGAGCGAGTTTGGCCAGGTGCTGAAAGAAGGCCCGGCCGAGGATTTTGCCAATAGGGAAAAGATTGCCCAGTTGCTGCGCTTCTCCACCACCCATACCAATCTGCCCAAGCAGGATCAGTCCCTGGATGACTATATAGCGCGGATGAAAGAGGGCCAGAAGAGCATCTACTACATTGCCGCTGAGAACTTCAACACCGCTAAGAGCAGTCCGCATCTGGAAGTGTTCCGCAAGAAGGGCATAGAGGTGCTGCTGCTCAGCGACCGAGTCGACGAATGGCTGATGAGCCACCTGGCCGAATACGACGGCAAGTCGTTGCAGGATGTGGGCAAAGGCGAGCTGGATCTGGGCGAGCTGGACAGCGAAGAGGAAAAACAGGCTCAAGAGAAAGTAACCGAAGAGCTTAAGCCTCTGCTGGAGCGGGTTAAAAAAGCGCTCGAGGGTGAAGTCGAAGAGGTGCGCATCACCCATCGCCTGACCGAATCGCCCGCCTGCGTGGTGGTGGCCGAGCACGAAATGGGTGCCCAAATGCGCCGTATTCTGGAGCAGGCCGGCCAGCCGCTGCCGGAGTCCAAGCCCAGCTTCGAGCTCAATCCCGAGCACCCGCTGGTGAAAAAGCTGGATCAAGAGAGCAACGAAAGTCGCTTTGCCGATTTGGCGCGAGTGCTGTTCGATCAGGCCAACCTGGCCGAAGGCGCGCAGCTGGACGACCCGGCCGCCTACGTCCAGCGGCTGAATAAGCTACTGTTGGAACTCAGCAACTAAGTATTGTGTCGCCCGCTGCCCTCGATGTGCTGTTTTAGCGCCTCGAGGGCAGCCGCTGTTTGCCTTTCCGCCCTTCTTGCTTGTCTTGTCCGCCCCCCTTGCTTGTCTCATTGGTAAGTTATAAGCTAGCGCTAAGTCTTTGAAATTGGACAAAAATGTAGTACGCGCAGGGATTTCTGCACGGGTTTGCCTGATAATCTAACAACTGGGCACAAGCCATGACCAAATCGGAACTGATCGAATACATTGCCGAACAGCAAGACCAATTACCCGTCAAGGACATCGAGTTGGCGGTGAAGCTGTTGTTGGATTACATGTCGGATATTTTGGCCTCTGGAGATCGAATCGAGATTCGAGGCTTTGGCAGCTTTTCCCTCCATTATCGAGCGCCGCGCATGGGCCGCAACCCGAAAACCGGCGAAACCGTGCAATTGGAAGGCAAGTATGTGCCACACTTCAAACCGGGCAAGGAAATGCGCGATCGAGTCAACGACAGCTTACAATCCTGATTCTGTCCCTCCCGACCGCGTTGTTTTTACTTTCAGCTTTCAGAGGTAGGAGCTTATGCAAGCGCTAGCACGGTGGCTAAGACTGGTCCTGATATTAGTGGCTTTTGTGCTCGGTGCCTGGTTTGCGCTGGAGAACGGCGCCGGCGTGCAGGTGACGCTTTTCGGACTGGGTTTGCCGACTCTTCCTCTTGGTGTCTGGTTGTTACTCTTTGCCGCCTTGGGGGTACTGCTGGGCTTTGCGTTCAGCTCGCTTTCGCTGTTTAGGTTGAGACACCGGCTAAAACAGGCTGAGCAAGAGCGCAGTCGGTGTGAGCAGGACTTGGCCAAATCGCGGTCCACTCCGCCGAGAGATTGAGCATCATGATGGATTTCGGGCTCTTTGGCCTGCTGTTGATCGCCATTGCCGCTGGCTTCTATTTGGGTTGGCGCGCGCGCGGCAAAAAAAACCAAGAGAATCAACGGCGCTTTCCACATGGCTATTTTCAGGGCCTAAGTTATCTGTTTAACGAACAGGCCGACGGTGCTGTCGATGCCTTTATCGATTCCCTCGAAGTAACCCCGGAAACTCTGGAAACCCACCTGGCGCTGGGCAATCTCTTGCGGCGCAAAGGCGAAATCGCCAAAGCCACCAAAATTCACCAAAACCTATTGGCTCGGCCCAGTCTTACCACGGTGCAATTGCACCAAGCCCAGCTGGAGTTGGCCCGAGATTTTATCAAGGCGGGGTTGTTGGATCGAGCCGAGGGCTTGCTGAAAGAGCTGGTAGATGTCGGCAGTCAGTATCGGGTTGATGCCTTAGAGCATTTGGTGGAAATCTATCAAGACGAGCGCGAATGGGAAAATGCCATAGCCGCGGCGGACAAACTGAGTCAGCGCCGGTTTGGCAAAGAGGCCGAAGGGCGCGGAACAGCTCGCGGACACTTTTGCTGTGAGTTGGCCGAGCAGGCCATGGCGAAAAACGATGTACTGACCGCGCGGCGTTATTTGCAGCAGGCGCTTAGCTATGACCGCCAGTCGGTGCGCGCCAGTTTGCTCTGGGGCAGGCTCGAGCGCCAGCTTGGGAATTACCGGGAGGCGATCAAGATTTTGCAACGGGTGCCGCAGCAGGACCCGGAAATGATGGTGGAATCGCTGGATTTGATTTGCGATTGTTATCACCAATTGGGCGATCACCGAGCGCTGCAGCATTATCTCGGCGAGTTGTTGACCCAATACTCGAGCAGCACCTTAGTGCTCAAAATGGCCGAGCAAATTCGCTGGGCGAAGGATGATTACGCTGCGGCAGACTTTATCGCCTCACAGCTGCGTCAGCGACCGACAATCAAAGTTTTGAACCGTTTAGTGGAGCTGCATCTACTGCACTCCAGTGGGCGGGCGCGCGAGAATCTGCAACTGCTTAAACAGTTGGTAGAACAGGTGCTGGAGGCCAAGCCCAGCTACCATTGTCAAAAATGCGGTTTTACCGGCAACCAGCTGCACTGGCTCTGCCCGGGCTGTAAATCCTGGGGCACGGTGAAGCTGATTCCCGGTGTCGAGGGAGAATAGGGCGCCAACAACCTTTCTTCCAGCAAGCCATTCGCCCCAGAGGTGAAATTTTCTGGCGATCCCCTATAATGTTGCGCCAGCCGGGCTGCTTGGTCAGCCTCCAGCCCTTTTTATAGCCGCCCATAGGGTGGTGTCACCGCAAACAGATCATTTCCCAAAACGGAGACTTATTGTGAAAGCACCTGTTCGAGTTACTGTTACCGGCGCCGCCGGTCAAATCAGCTATTCCTTGTTGTTCCGCATTGCAGCCGGAGAGATGCTGGGCGCGGATCAGCCGGTGATCCTGCAAATGCTGGAAATCTCTCCTGCGCTCAAGGCCCTTGAGGGCGTGGCCATGGAGCTGGATGACTGTGCTTTCCCGTTGTTGGCCGGTATGGTCTGCACCGACGATGCCAATGTCGCCTTTAAAGACGCCGATTACGCCTTGCTGGTAGGCGCCCGTCCGCGTGGCCCCGGCATGGAGCGCAAAGATCTGCTCGAAGCTAACGCCAAGATCTTTTCGGTTCAGGGCAAGGCCATCAACGATCAGGCTTCGCGCGACATTAAAGTGCTGGTCGTGGGCAACCCCGCCAATACCAATGCCCTGATTGCCCAGCGCAATGCGCCGGACATCAACCCCCGCCAGTTCACCGCCATGACTCGTCTGGATCACAACCGCGCCTTGACTCAGTTGGCTCAGAAGACCGACACCACCATTAACGACATCACCAAGCTGACCATCTGGGGCAACCACTCCTCCACTCAGTATCCGGATATTCACCAAGCTCTGGTTAAAGGCAAAAACGCCATGGAACTGGTGGATCAGTCCTGGTATGAAAAAGAGTTTATCCCCACAGTGCAAAAGCGCGGTGCTGCGATCATCGACGCCCGCGGTGCTTCATCAGCTGCCTCAGCGGCCAACGCCGCTATTTTCCATGTGCGCGATTGGGCTCTGGGTTCAGCGAGCAACGATTGGGTGAGTATGGGTGTCTACAGCGACGGCAGCTATGGCATTGAGAAAGGCTTGATTTACTCTTTCCCCTGCGTATGCAAGAACGGCGACTGGGAAATTGTTCAGGGTGTGGACATCAACGACTTCTCGAAAGAAAAAATGCGTGCCACCGAAAAAGAGCTGCAGGAAGAGCGCGACGCCGTTAAAGAGTTGCTGCCTAACTAAAAGCTGTGAGAAGTGCTCGGGAGGTCCAAGCCCGTGCAAAATACCTGAGCTCGCTTCAAAGTCACTCCCTTCGAGGTCGAAGGGAGTTGCTAGTCAAAGGGAGTGGTTGCGACAGGTAATCAATCTATCTCCAGCCTAGCTAGGTTCGTGCTCTTGGGTTTTGGCTGTTTTCGCTTGAACAACTTGAGAGTGCTCGAACAAGGATTCCATTTGCTTGGCGCTGATTTCGGAAATCTCCAAACCTCCGGTGCGGGTTTCTCCCGCGCTCAGTCGCCACTGCTCATTGAGTACCGCGCCGCGCTCGACGCAGACAAAGCCTCGTTCTTTACCCGGCCCCACGTCGGCCATGCCGGCCGCTTTTTGCGCACCCGGATTCCAAGTGATCACGCTTGGGCACTGATAGTGGGCAATGGCAATTACTGGTTCGCCCATCACGGCGAGAGCGTTGTCGATGCCCGGGAATACGCGATCCACTTCGCCCTCAAATTCGAGATCATCAATTTGCTGTTTGGCGGCAAGGGCTTCCAGATTGTCCAGATATTCCCGCCCCGCCAAACCTTTCACTTTTGCTTGGCTAAGATCTGTTACCGAGAAATAACTGTGCAGCGCCCAACTGCAATCGAAAGCCTCTTGGCTGCGATTTTTCACGGTTAAATTCAAGGTTGCGGTTGACTCCAGGCGCACATGCAATTCGGCGCTGAAGGCGTGCGCAAAGAGTTCGTTGGCTTCGCTCTCGAGCGCGAAGCGCAGCTCGAAGCCGCCATCGGCGGTCTCGTTCAGCTCACTGAGTTGCCATTCCAGGTTGCGCGCGAAGCCATGCTTGGGCTTGCTCGGGTCTTGCCGGTTGACGCCGAACCAGGGCAGGCAAATGGGAACGCCGCCTCTAAGGCTGGCACCCGGGGTGAAATTGCAGTTGGGGCTCAGCCACAGCAGCTCCGAGCCACCCACAGGCTGAAAAGACAATAACTGCGCGCCTTGCAGCGAAATAACGGCTTTGCTCAGCGGCCCCTCGATTACCAACAGGCTCAGGCCCTCGCCTTTGGAGCCGGGGTAGAGATGGCTACTGGAGCAGAGGCGGACGTTCGGGTGTTGATCGATCAGGTGCGCCAGTTCGGACATAGATTTCTCCTCAAGCAAGAGCTTGTTAATGCGGAATAAGCTTTCATAAGTTTGCCAGCTATGGATCCTTTCGGCGCCTTAGATCCGTCCGGGGAAAATCTAATCAGTCCTTCTGGGTTGAAAATTGCCGACTGGCGCTAAGCGCGGCTTCCGGCGAGTGGCGCATTTTACGCAATCGAGCCCCGCTAAACCAGTGCAGGGTTTTGGCTTTACAAGCCTCAGCCAGTATCATGCGAACCTTGACGAGCAAATACAGAAAATTGAGGCCAAATGAAGCAGCAAAAGTTTGTGACCGGCCAGCGCTGGGTCAGTGATACCGAAGCAGAACTGGGGTTGGGTATAGTGCTGGAGCTGGAAAACCGGCGCCTGACACTGAGTTTTCCCGCTTCCGGCGAACGTCGCACCTACGCCGTCGAGGATGCCCCGGTAAGCCGGGTGCGCTACCAAGTCGACGAGAAAGTACGTCATCAGGACGGTACTCGGATCACCGTCACCGAAGTTTTAGAGCAAGGCCAGCTGCTGGCTTATCGGGGGCTGAGTAAAACCGGAGAGGAGCTGCTGATTCCCGAGTTCGAGCTGGACAGCTTTGTCCAGTTCAGTACGCCGCGGGAGCGGCTGTTTTCCGGGCAGATCGACAAGCACAGCCATTTTTCCCTGCGTCATCAGACCCTTTCGGCTCAGCACCGGCACCAGCAAAGTCCAGCTTACGGCTTGGCCGGCCCCCGCGTACAACTTCTGCCCCATCAGCTTTATATCGCCAGCGAAGTGGCCGGACGGCACGCGCCCAGAGTGTTACTGGCCGACGAGGTCGGCCTGGGCAAAACCATCGAGGCAGGCCTGATTCTGCACCAGCGGCTGATCAGCGGCCGGGCAAGCCGCGCTTTGGTGGTGGTGCCGGACAATCTTCAGCACCAGTGGCTGGTGGAAATGCTGCGCCGCTTCAACCTCAGTTTCACGCTCCTGAACGAGGAGCGCTGCCAGGCGATGCACGGGCTGGACGACATAGATCCCGCCTTATTGCCAGACGATGAAGAGATTGTTATCGATGAGGCCGACGACAATCCCTTTGAAGCCGCTCAGTTGGTCATCTGTGCGCTGGATTTTCTTACCGACAGTCCCAGGCGGTATCAACAGGCTCTGGAAGCCGATTGGGATATGTTGCTGGTGGACGAAGCTCATCATCTGGAGTGGAGCGAGCAAGGCGCCAGCGCGGGCTATGAGTGCATAGAGGGCTTGGCCCAAAAAGCCGAAGGCCTTTTGCTGCTGACCGCAACGCCGGAACAGCTGGGTATCGAAAGTCACTTTGCCCGGTTGCGGCTGCTGGATCCGCATCGCTATAACGATCTGGCGCAGTTCATCGCCGAAGAGGAAAATTATCGCCCGCTCAACGATCTGGTGCAGGAGCTGCTGCAGGCGGCGGATTCGGCGAGTGAATTTTCGCCAAGGCAACTTGAGACGCTGAGCGCCTATCTCCCCGAGGAGACCGTTGCTAAGTTGCAACGCCAGGCGGGCGAAGAATCGTTCAAAACCGCGGTGGACAGTGCCGTGGAGATGTTGCTGGATCGCCACGGTACCGGTCGAGTGCTGTTTCGCAACACGCGCCGCTCGGTGAGCGGCTTTCCCGAGCGCAAGCTGCACACTTATGCGCTCGAGGTGGACGACGAAGATTTACTGCCGCTGACCGCCGAGCCGCTCGAGCAACAACTACACCCGGAAGCCTTTTGGCAGCTTCAGACCGATGCCGATTGGTGGCTACAGGATCCGCGCGTCGAGTGGCTCAGCGACTGGTTGCGCAGCCGGCGCGGGCAGAAGGTGTTGGTGATTTGTGCCAACGCCGACACCGCTCAGGCTTTGGATCTGTATTTGCGCCTGCGCAAAGGCCTCGCCTCTGCCGTGTTTCACGAGCATATGAACCTGATCGCTCGGGACCGGGCCGCTGCTTTTTTTGCCGATCAGGAAGAGGGTGCCCAGGTATTGATCTGCTCCGAAATTGGCAGCGAGGGGCGCAACTTCCAGTTCGCTCAGGATCTGGTGCTGTTTGATTTGCCGCTCAACCCCGATTTGCTCGAACAGCGCATCGGTCGCCTGGACCGAATCGGGCAAACGGGCGTGGTCAACATTCACGTGCCTTACTACACCGAAACCGCTCAGGAGCGCTTGTTAAACTGGTATCACCAAGGCCTGAACGCTTTTGAGCTCACCTGCACCATCGGTTACCCGATGTTCAATCGTTTTGGGGTCAGGTTGGCTGAAGCGCTGGTGGAATCCGAAGATGAACCTTTTGAGCAGTTGCTGGAAGAAACCAAAAGCTGTGCCGAAGAAATGGTGGAACAGCTTCAGGCTGGGCGCGACCGCCTGCTTGAACTAAATTCCTGCAAGCCAGAAAAGGCGTCGGAGATTGTCGAGATTTTGGCCGAGCAGGACCAAGATCCCAGTCTGCAGGAGTATCTGGAGCAGGTGCTGGATTGTTTTGGTATCGAGCAAGAACACCATGGCGAGCAGAGTCAGGTACTGCACCCAGGCGAGCATATGCGGGTGCCCAGTTTCCCGGGCTTGGCGGAAGAGGGTATGACCATTACTTTCAGCCGAGATCAGGCTCTCGGGCGCGAAGATATGCAGTTTATGACCTGGGAGCATCCTTTGATCCGCGGCGCCCAGGAGCTGATCGCTCAGGGTGAGTTTGGCAACACCGCCGTCTGCACCGTTAAGTTGCCCGGTCTCAAACCGGGTACCCTGCTGCTCGAAGCTTTGTTCGTGCTGCATTGTCCCGCTCCGGCAGCGTTACAGGTCCCCCGGTTTCTGCCGGAAACCGTCCTGCATTTATTGCTCGACGCCAAGGGCAATGATCTGAGTTCAGTGCTCGGTGCCGGTAAACTCGCGCCCTTGTTGCAGAAAGTCCCGCGTCCCGCTGCTCAAGAGTTGGTGCGCCACGCTCGGCCTCAGTTGAGTGACATGGTGGATCAGGCGGAGGAGCTGGTTCTGCCACGGCAGGGTGAGCTGGTTTCCAAAGCCCGTGCAAGCATGCAGCGTGAACTCAATGCCGAGCTGGATCGCCTGCGAGCCCTGGCGAAAGTGAATCCGAATGTCCGGCAGAGTGAAATCGACAGTTTGCAGGAGCGCTTGGAAATAACCGACAGCCATCTCAGCAAAGCGCAGCTGCGCTTGGATGCGGTGCGGGTAATCATGACAGTTTAAATTTGCACTGAATCCAGAGCCTGCAGGTGTTGTCTAGTACAAATTCCGCTTGCTGAGCTCTGGTCTCTAATGACAATCGCCGTAGAGATTTTTTATGTATATTTTTTCCGTCAACGCCACGGCTAAAGTGGCGCGCGATGACATTGAAGTCGGCCAGAAAATGCCGTTCATTGTCTATATCAATTTCTCCGATCTGTTCGGCGCCGAGCAGTTGTGCAAAATTTATTTGATGCGCGCCGGCTTTACCGAAGTTGAAATCGAAAAACGGAAATTCGTGCCCGGCAAACTGCTCAACGATGAGCGGGTAGTGGCGGCCGATAAGGCTATGAGCGAGGCCATAGAGCACGGCTACATGATTCAGATGTTTGACGAACAATAA